>CASBQC010000236.1 GCA_949127805.1 Nostocales cyanobacterium PMM_0081 | reverse complement strand
GCTTTGCAACTAAGGCAACTCCTGCTGGGAGAAGAGCATCCCGATGTTGCTACTAGTTACAATAATTTGGCAGAACTCTATCGTTCCCAAGGACGGTACACACAAGCTGAACCACTGTTACAAAAAGCTTTGCAACTAAGGCAACTCCTGCTGGGAGAAGAACATCCCGATGTTGCTAATAGTTACAATAATTTGGCAATACTCTACGAATCCCAAGGACGGTACACTGAAACTGAACCACTTTACCAAAAAGCTTTGCAACTAAGGCAACTCCTGCTGGGAGAAGAGCATCCCGATATTGCTACTAGTTACAATAATTTGGCAGCACTCTACTATTCCCAAGGACGGTACACACAAGCGGAACCACTGTACCAAAAAGCTTTGGCAATTGCTGAACAAAGCTTAGGGGTAAGTCATCCCAACACAATTACTTTCCGTGGAAATCTGGCTCGTTGTCTGCGAGAATGGTCGCTAGCAATTCAGAAAAGGCAAAACGAAGAAGCATAATTTTTAATGGATTTAGATTTTGCAGCGCTTTGTTACTGCTCATCAAAAAGTGCATTTAAATTGCGGCTGCATCAAAACTAAAGTCGAGTGTAAAACCCAAGAATTATTGGGTTTTGAAGTCAAAGTTGCTTCTGTCCTACAATAATGATAAAAGTCTACGGACTTAAAGAGAGGAAATTGTTGATATGTCTTACCCTAAAGTTAGTGATGAAGAAATTACCCGACGTGGCAAAGAACTCTATGAAAAGAATATCCGCACTCAAGTAGAAACACCAGAGAATATTGGCAAAATTATCTCAATAAATGTTGAGACAGGTGAGTATGAAATTGGTGATGATTTGGTTGTAACGAGTCTGCGGTTAAGAGCCAAACAAGCTGATGCCGCAGTTTGGGCAGAAAGAATCGGATTTAATGCAGTCTACGCAGTTGGTGGTACATTGGTCAGGACGGCATAGTGATACACGGAACTGTAGTTGGGCTTCAAGCTCAAATTGGCATAATTCTTTGTCTGTATGAAGGTACAAACATAGAAATTAAGTGTGTTGTTGATACAGGCTTTGAAGGTTTTTTGACTTTGCCACCTGATGCTATTAATGAACTTGGGTTGACTTATGTTGCCCGAATCAATGCAAATCTTGCTGATAATTCCAATGTTGCAACTAACGTTTATTTGGCAACTATTTTGTGGAACGGTGTAGAGCGTAATGTGGCAGTTTTAGCTATGGGTCGTCGTCCGCTGATTGGAACTGCGCTACTTGAAGATTACCATCTCAGCATAGACTTCTGTGCCGGTGGTACAGTTCTAGTTGATAATATTTTGTGATTTTGAGCAAGAAACTGGCAATTGCGCTTGAGCGATCGCGTATTCTCCTCATGTGGAATGTCTAGAATACTGTAGCAAAAAGCTTTGGAAATTACTGAACTCAGTTTAAGGGTAAATCATCAATACGCGATCGCTATCCGTGAAAATCTGGCTCATTATCTGCGAAAGTAGTCACTATCAATTCAGAAAAGGCAACACTAGGCAAGAATATTTCTAACTATAATTAATGAAATTAAATTGTAGCCACTGTCTTGAAAGCGATCGCCCATTCATGACAAAAACTCCAACTTTCATGCCAACATATTGATAACGTCACGATACAGCACATTGCAGCTAAATGGAGTACATAATGAAATCTCTAAAACTCTTGTAAGGTGGGCATCTTGCCCGCCCACTTATACTTCAATGATATGAAAACCGCTGTATACTTGCAAAATATTGTCCAGTGAGAATATCACTGTTCAGTACCAGGGTTGAAAAGCGTTACTTCTCCTGCATCATTAATCAACGTGACAGAGCTCAGAGTCAAAGATTTCAACAGACTGCTAATTCGAGTGATTAACGGTAGCAGATAATCTGGGCGCGTACTACGAGCATCTAACACCACAATTTGTAACGTAAGACCACGAAAATTCTGTTGATATGGCAAGTTCTTATCCGCTGTAATAAAGACATCAAAGGGATACGCCTCTGCCAAAGCTAAAAGTTCTCGGTCTTTTACACCGCGCCAGCCCATTTCCTCCACATTTTGTACCAAATACCCTGCATCCACGAGTGGTTTTTTTAGTTTCTTACTTAAGAGATTTTCATCAAGTAGAATGAGCACGGGCAGTTCGTTCCTGAGCCAACATTGCTTTTGCAATCACTTCCAAAACTATCAATACCTGAGCCTGCAAGTGTGGGAAATCTTCTAAGAATTCGGTTAAGCCTGCTTCACCTTCAAGGTAGTCAAAAAAGCTTTGCAATGGAACTCGCGTTCCAACAAAGACTGGAGTTCCACTCATAATCTCAGGATCGGAGTGAATAATTTGTTGGTCACGTAAACATGATTGAATATCCATCGTACAGCTATTCACACTCTTCGTGGCAGTTCGGAGTTTCGTCTTATTGTAGCTTAACGTTGAAGCCGTCTAAGGTTTCCCATGTTAATGGCTCGGCATACATTGTTAATGCATCGACCTGCAAAAATAGCTCATATCAAATCCGATTATACAAGCTGGCTCAATGTTTAGTGAGGACTTTAGTCCTCTTCCACGAAAACAAGGACTGAAGTCCTTACTACATACAAGTTTTATCCTTGTCTCTTCACCCGCACGGTTGCTGCAAACCCTTACCATCTGTATATTTTGAGTAAATCATTTGCGAAACTTTCGGTGGTTTTTCGCCAATATGAAACGATCGCACACGTTCTTCAATTAAGCGATCGCTATTCGTAACCCGCTCAAATTGCCGTTTGTGTTCTGCCCAAGATTCGACAATTTGCGTTTCTAGAAAGCGACCTGGATCTGATAAATCTTGATACAAACCCCACCGAATCGCTCCATCACGCCGGCGAATTTGACTTAGTGCTTGCATCGCTTTGGTAAACTCCGGAGCGTTGGCTGGGTCAATGCGATACTCTAAACTAATCAACACAGGTCCATCATTCGGACATGGTTCAAAAGCGTGTGTCGGTTGATCCCAATGCAGGGAAGACCGCAAATCCAACTTTTCCGCACACCGCAAGCGATAGCGTGCAGTCAGTGCCACACCCGCAATCAATCCCACCCCGGCACTAGTCAAAGCTACAGTGATGCTTGTACGTTGTGCTACCAAACCCCACAGCAAACTTCCCAAAGTCATACATCCTTGGAACACAAGCAAATGTACAGATAAAGCTCTCGCACGCACCCAGGTAGGGACGGCTGTTTGTGCTGACACGCTGAAACTCACCATAGCGCTGAGGGAAGCAATTCCCACCAGCAGCATCAACGCACATACTACGTAAAAATTCCGCACTGACCCTAACGCCAGCATCATTATACCCATCAATACTGATGAGCCTGCCACCAATTTATCTATAGAAAACTGCTGCCGTAGCTTCGGTAAAATGAACGCTCCTGCTAATCCACCGATACCCCAAAAGCCGAGAATAATGCCGTATCCGAAGGCATCGAGCTTTAATTCTCGCCTTCCTAAAAGCGGTAAAAGGGCAAATAAAGCACTAGCAAATAAAATGTAAGCTGATGTGCGAATTAGCACTGATTGAAAGGTGGGAGCGTAACGCACATAACGAATGCCCGCTTGTACCGCTCCGATGAAGCGTTCTGTCGGTAATCCGCTTGTTTGCGGGGTGCGACGCCACTGATAAACTACTATTATCACCCCGACAAAGGAAGCAGCATTAAGCAGAAAAACTGCTCCTGTACCAGCTTGAGCGATAATTATCCCCGCTAAAGCTGGACCAATTGAGCGCGAAAGGTTAACCACAATGCCACTGAGGGTGACAGCTTGGGGAAGTTCTTCTTTTTCTACTAGTTCTGGGGTTACGGCTTGCCATACGGGCATATTCATGGAACTGCCGAGACTCAGGGCAAAGGTGAGAACTAAGAGAATCCACGGAGTAGTAATGTTTGCCAGGGTGAGAAATCCCAACAAGGCAGCGACAATCAGCATCCAACCCTGAGTCCACAAAAGCATTTTTCGCCGATCAACGACATCTGCCAGCGCTCCCGCAGGTAACGCTAACAAAAAAAACGGCAAGCTTGACGCTGCCTGCATCAACGCAATTAAAAACGGTGACGGTGAAAGCGAAGTCATCAACCAGGCTGCACCGACATCATGCATCCAAGTGCCAACACTTGATACCGCTGAGGCTGTCCAAAGGGCACGAAACACAGGCTGACGTAGGGGAGTCCACATCGAAACAGAAGCTGCTGGTGCGGTCATAACCAAACAAGTACGGGAGGGCAAAGGGGGAAGCAACAATTGTAATTATTACTCTCCACTTCCAGAGAATATAAAACTCAAGCGACGAAAAGCAACTTTTTTTTAATTGGGGTACTTGACGGTTGATCTAATTAGCAGCCAGGAAGAGTGTTCTTTAGTACTAAAAATTTATATACACTTAAAGTAGGCGATCGCTTATTCGCTTATTTTTTTATAGAGGAGCGAATCTCAACATGGATTGGCAATCACTCACTGTTGTCAGCAGTGTTATTTCATTCGGAATTCTAGAAAAT
>CASBQC010000235.1 GCA_949127805.1 Nostocales cyanobacterium PMM_0081 | reverse complement strand
TTTATCTGTAATTTTTAATTCCCTAAAAGGATTTACCAGATGCAACAATATACACAACCAATTGTAAAGGACTTAGTGCTGATTGGTGGCGGTCATAGCCATGCGATCGCACTTTTGATGTTTGGTATGAAACCGTTACCAGGAGTACGGTTAACGTTGATTACTGAAGCTTCAGATACACCTTACTCTGGAATGCTACCCGGACACATTGCTGGATTTTACACTCGTGATGAATGTCACATCGATTTACGAGGTTTAACTCAATTCGCTCAAACACAATTATACATCGATAAAGTAGTCGGGCTTGACTTAAAAAATAATAAAGTTTTTTGTGCTAATCGTCCATCTGTAGATTTCGATGTGCTGTCAATTGATATTGGTAGCACTCCCGCTACTTTATCTGTATCAGGTGCAGAATATGCAATTCCGGCTAAACCTGTGGCACAACTACTGAAACACTGGTATCAGTTAATTGAGGATGTCGCTGAGAAACCCGAAAAATTAATCAGGATTGGAGTAGTAGGTGGTGGCGCTGGCGGTGTAGAATTAGCGCTGTCGATGCAAGCTAATTTACTGGGGATTAAAAAGCAGGAGAAGAATTTTCCTAATTTGGAAATTCATTTATTCCAGCGTGACGCGGAATTGATGCCTAATTATCATCCATCAGTGCGGCATCTAGTTAGACAACTTTTGATTAAGCGGGGGATGCAACTCCATTTGAGGGAAAGTGTGTGTCAAGTTGTACCTAATAACTTTAGTTCTATAGAGAAAGGTGAATTAAATATTATATGTGAATCTGGGTTGAAAGTGAAATGCGATCGCTTGTTTTGGGTAACTCAAGCATCAGCAGCGCAGTGGTTAAAAACAACAGAATTGGCAACTGATGAACAAGGCTTTATTTTAGTTGATGACACATTGCGATCGCTAACACATCCACACGTATTTGCTACTGGTGATATTGCCACAATGGTAAATTATCCGCGTCCGAAAGCTGGTGTATTTGCAGTTCGGCAAGGTAAACCTTTATTTGAGAACTTGCAGCGAATTTTATCAGGAAAATCGCTTAAACCCTATAAACCACAGAAACAATATTTAAGCTTAATTGGTACCGGGGATGGACGTGCGATCGCTACACGAGGTTTTTTCACTTTGCCACCGCATAAATTATTGTGGCATCTCAAAGACTCAATTGATCGCCGGTTTATGCAACGCTTCAGCAAGGGACTAGGGGAAACTGTCCTGGATTGATTTGGCTAAAATTGTGATGGGGAATGTAAAATACTTTTAATAATCCCAAACCCAGCGGCTAATTTCGGATTTTTGTTTTTAGTAATTTTATTTTTATAAAAATTACTAAAAATTATTTATATGCGGAGATAAATTCTATGCGTTATCAAGTTTTTGTTCGGAGTCAAGATGAGCATCATTTTATTGCATCGGTTGTAGGAATGCCGAATTTAACTGTTGAGGGTACAACGGAAGCCGAAGCAATCTCTAATGCAAAATCTGCCCTGGAAGCACAACTTGCAAGGGGAAAATTTGTCTCGATAGAAGTAAATTCAGAAGTAGAAACGAGCGAAAATATACCACATATGAAGTATGCGGGAATACTTGCAAATGACCCAACCTTTGATGATTTTATGGATAAGTTAGCTTTAATTCGTCAACAATGTAATGCTTTAACAGATGAGTGATGACAATTTACGTTTTTGATACAGACCATCTCAGTCTTTATGGACGCAATCACCCCAAGGTTATTGAAAATATTTTGGCTGCTAAAGTGCAGTTAACAACAACAGCTATCAATCTCGAAGAACAGTTGAGGGGACGTTTAGCTCAAGTTGCCGAAGCTAAAGATGGAAGAGCTAAGTCAATAGCTTATCGATTTCTTGTTGATACGGTGATGTTATTATCTGAATTTACTGTTCTTCAGTATGATGTAAAATCCGACGATATTTATCAATCATTAAAAGCGCAACGTGTTCGTATAGGGACTCAAGATTTACGCATCGCGTCGATTGTTTTAGCTTCTGATGGTGTTTTACTGACAAGAAACTTGCAGGATTTTGAAAAAGTGCCGGGTTTGAAAATTAAAAATTGGTCAATTTAATTTTTTTGTTGAAGTATGTTATCAATATATTGTTGGACTTATAACATTTGTTATAACATAAAGTAAAAATAAAGACAGGTAAAATACCTGTCTTAATAAAGTGATGAATTAGTAGAGAATTTAGAAATTCATCTCAGCAGCTTGAACTTTCTCAACCTGCTTTTTCTTCAGCACTAACAAAACTTGAGCTAACATCACCAAAGCGATGAATGCGATTAAGCCTTTAATTCTGCCAGCATCTTGCAGAACAATTTCAGCATCATCTTGACCAAATCCACCGACGTTGGGGTTATTGGTCAAAGCGTCACCAGACTTCACCGCTTGTCCTTGTGAAACAAGCAATTCGGGTCCCACGGGAACCTTATCTACAACTGTTTCACCAGTCTCGGATTGGATGTTGATCAAGTATTTTACGTTACCGTCTTCATCTTCCTCTTTGCCAATTTCGGTAATTGTGCCACTAGCGGAAGCGTTGTAAACGGTGTTGTTGCTCTTTTGACCAGTGGGGTAAACTTGTCCGCGTCCACGATTACCACCTGCGTGAACTGAATATTTACCAAACCTGATATTTTTGTCGGTTGCGGGGTTGGGAGAAAGAACTGGGAAAACGATTTCCTGATACTGTTCACCGGGTAGTGGTCCGATGATGACAATGTTTTCTTTGTCTTCTGAGTAGGGTTGGTAGACTAAATCTTCAATTTCTTCTTTCATGTCCTCAGGGATGCGATCCTCAGGAGCAATCTTGAAGCCTTCTGGTAACATCAGTACAGCACCGACATTTAAACCAGTTTTGGAACCATCAGCACCCACTTGCTGCACGCTGGTGTCGTAAGGAATTTTTACTACCGCTTTAAATACGGTATCAGGTAATATCGATTGGGGAATTTCTACTTCCGTCAGTTTTGCCGCTAGGTGGCAGTTAGCGCAGACAATGCGTCCTGTTGCTTCGCGGGGGGTTTCGGGATAGGTTTCCTGTGCCCAAAATGGGTAAGCAGCTGCTGATTGGGGAAGAATTAGATCGCTGGTGAAGAATAATGTCACAGTAGCGATCGCTATAAGCAATGTTTTTACCATCGCTTTAGCACTGCGAGTCAACCTCGCCGGTGTAAAGGCATTTCTCATCTCAATAAGGACAACAGTTCTAGAAATGAAGGTCAATAGTCAACTCAAGTGTGAAGTATGAAGTATGAAGTGTGAAATTACCCCACCCATAAAGGGATGAGCGTTTAATATTTTTTCGCCCACACTTAGGCAAAACTTGTACTAATTCTTACTTCATCCTTTCTTCCAATAGTCAATAGTCATTTGACAAATGACTAAGGACAATTGACAAAATAATTAAGCCCACCAAGGTTCTTCACCTGTGCGGAAGTCGGTTTCGGTCCATTGAGTTAAGACGATTTTGTCGTCATCTACCTTGGTATGAGCTAAAGCCAAAGACTTCGGTGCTGGACCTCGGACAACCTTACCAGTAGCATCATACTGGGAACCGTGACAAGGACATTTAAATTTGCTCTCAGCAATGTTCCAGGGAACAACACAACCTAAGTGAGTGCAGATAGCGTTAATGCCGTAATCAGCGATCGCCTCTTTGCTTTCTACCACAATATAGGTCGGGTCTCCTTTGAGTCCTTGAACTAAAGTGCGATCGCCTACATTATGGCTTTCTAAAAATTTAGCTACGCTGACGTTGTTACCCAACTCGTCTTTTGCTGTTATCCCACCACCAGCACCGCTAGCAGAAACGGGAATAAAAAACTTGACTACGGGATACAATGCTCCCAGAGCCACTCCGGTAACAGTCCCGAAAGTGAGCAGATTCATGAATTGACGGCGCCCCATATCGGGGACGTCTGCTGATTCTGAAAATTGAGCCATAATCTCCGCGCTATGATTCTCTATTTTGTTAAGAATATTGACAAAAGTTACCATAATGTTAGTAGCTGTTGTCAGCATCGAAATGAATTGCGCTCCCGACGATGCCATACTTTTCTCTTCAAAGATATTTCTAGCATCTTTTGGTAGACATTACATTTCTTTATAGTCCTATCATAACTGGAGTTACCGAACTTAACGTCATAACTAAATGTAAAATATAATTGAAAAAAGCTTATGACCGGAACTGAATTACGTCAACTGTTGCTTGATAAGTGGGGACGCTCATACGATGTCCAGTTGCGACGGACACAAGGTAAGATATTTCTGCAAATAATGTGGAAATATCTTGAGCAAGTATCTTTTCCCTTAAGTGAAGCAGACTACCAAGAGCATCTCAATACTGTCGCTACTTACCTTGATGCCTTTGGTGGTACAATTCAAGTGCAAACATTTATTACTCAAACTCGCGATCGCCCGCGACTTGGTAAAGCAGTTAGCATTCCTTTAGATTTGGGTGAACGTGCTTCTGAATGGTTAATTGATTAGTTTATCA
>CASBQC010000234.1 GCA_949127805.1 Nostocales cyanobacterium PMM_0081 | reverse complement strand
TTGTGCAAACCTGTAGCCTTATTTCATCAGCTTTTTTTACTTCAATCACCACAATTAAACGGACAACATACCATGTCAAGGGTGAATGAAAATTCAAGGTCAAGCGAACAACCACTTGAGCAACCTAAGATTTGGTGGGGTATTGCTGTTGCCCTACCAGTAGTCATCGCTTCTGGGGTATTAGCTACGGCAAGAATTGAGCAGCTAAAAAAACTCAGCACTTCTGTACCTGTTGCACCAGTTGCTACTAGTATCAGCGCTGTGGGACGCTTAGAACCACGAGGAGAAGTAGTTAAACTATCCGCTCCAACTTCAGGACTGCAAGCATCTTCACGAGTCGAGCAAATCTTGGTGAAAGAAGGAGAGCGAGTCAGAAAAGGTCAAGTAGTGGCGATTTTGGATAACCACGACAGCCAAACGGCAGCAGTGGAAGAAGCCAAAGCTAAACTGCAAGAATCCCGTGCCAATTTAGCCCAAGTCAGAGCCGGTTCACCAAGAGACATTCAAGCTCAAAAAGCGGTAATTGCTCGTTTGCAGGCTCAATTAAGAGGTGAAGGTGAAGGTCAACAAGCAACGATCGCTCGCATCGCAGCTCAGTTAAGTGGAGAAAAAATCGCCCAACAAGCAACGGTTAATCGTTTAGAAGCCGAACTACAAGGACAACGAGACACCTTAAGAGCCACCGTTTCTCGCGTCCAAGCCGAAGCTAACAATGCTCAAGTCGATGCTCGACGCTATGAAACATTATACAAAGAAGGTGCCATTTCTCAGCAAGAATGGGACAAAAGACGCTTGACTGCGGTAACTTCCTCTCAACAAGTTGCTGAAAGTCAAGCTAGTTTAAGGCAAGCAAAAGCAACTTTACAACAACAACTTGCCGAAGCTAGAGCAAACCAAATACAAAGTCAAGCAACTTTACAACAGCAACTAATTGAAGCCAAAGTCAACCGCGATAAAACTTTAGCGACATTGGAAAAGCAAATTGACGAAGAAAGAGCCAAATTCAACAGACTTTTAGAAATTCGTCCCACCGATGCACTTATAGCACAAGCTCAAGTTAGTAATGCGATCGCTAACGTCAGAAAAGCCCAAGCAGACTTGAAATTAAGCTACGTTGCCGCACCTATCCCCGGAGAAATCATCAAAATTCACACCAAAGCGGGAGAAAACATGAGCGTAAATGGCATCGCTGAAATTGGAAGAACCGATCAAATGATAGCGATCGCTGAAGTTCCCGAAGACAGCATTGGTAAAGTGCGTCTCGGTCAAAAAGCCACAATTGCTAGTGATAACGGTGCCTTTAATGGGCAATTACAGGGAACCGTAGTTGAACTTGGCAGAAAAATTGGCAAAAAAGACGTCTTAAATACAGATCCAGCAGCAGATGTGGATGCCAGAGTCGTAGAAGTAAAAATCGCCTTACCTTTAGAAGCTAGCCAAAAAGTTGGCGGTTTAACTAACGCCAAAGTAGTAGTCGAAATCAACATCTAGCTACACTACAATACTACTTCTTTTTCCTCCTTGGCGGTTCGTATTTCTTCTTCTCCTTCCCAACAACACGCAAATATATAGTTTAAACACCTATAAAATGAGTTCCAAAATACCTTTAGCATGGCTACAATTAACACGGGAAAAAACGCGACTTATCGTGGCTCTGGCAGGAATTTCATTTGCCGACGTTCTCATGTTTATGCAACTTGGTTTCCGGGATGCTCTGTATTTTAGTAACGTCCGGATGCATAGCAGTTTGCAAGGTGATATTGTTTTAATTAACTCTCAATCTAACGCCGTATTAGCAATGAAAAGCTTTTCACAAAGGCGGTTATATAAAGCTTTAGATTTGCCAGCAGTGCAATCGGTTCATCCGATATATTTAGACTACGCAAGTTGGAAAAATCCTGTAACAGGTCGTCCTCGTAGTATTCTCACCTTAGCTATGAACCCAGAAGTTAATGTGTTTAACTTGCCTGGAGTTCAAGAAAACTTAGATAAATTGAAACTACCCGATGTAGTTTTATATGACCGTTCTTCTAGAACAGAATATGGTCCGATTGTTGCTAAATTTGAGCAAGGCAAAAGTGTAACAGCAGAAGTGAGAGGTAGGCAAATTAAAGTAGCCGGACTATTTACTTTAGGTGCATCATTTGGAGCCGATGGTAATTTAATTACTAGCGATGTTAATTTTTTTAGAATATTTAGCCATCGTCAACGCGGATTGATTGATATTGGCTTGATTAAATTAAAGCCAGGAGCAAATGCTAGCTTAGTTGTGCAACAATTAAGAACTTATTTACCAAAAGAAATCAACGTTTTAACTAAAGACGAATTTATCGACTTTGAAAGAAATTATTGGGCAAGCAGCACAGCCATCGGGTTTATTTTCACCTTAGGTACAATCATGGGTTTTGTTGTTGGAACCGTAATTGTATATCAAATTCTTTATAGCGAAGTTACAGAACATTTAGCTGAATACGCCACCTTAAAAGCAATAGGCTATACACAAAAATACTTATTATTTGTCATTCTTCAAGAAGCTTTAATTTTAGCAGTTTTAGGATATATGCCTGGATGGGCTTTTACAATGTTTTTATATAAACTGGCTAAAGATGCGACACTTCTACCAGTTTTCATGAGTTTAGAACGTGCCATAATGGTGCTAATTTTAACTATTTTAATGTGCTTTATTTCCGGTGCGATCGCCGTGCGTAAATTAGAAGCTGCCGATCCAGCAGATATATTTTAATTTATAACAGACGCGATTCATCGCGTCTCTACTTGTAATTTTAAACCCATCTTCAAAAGATAATGACAAAAAAACCTGTAATCGACATCAAAAACATCAACCATTACTACGGTAAAGGCTCACTCAAAAAACAGATTTTATTTGACATAAATATAGAGATTTATGCAGGGGAAATTGTAATTATGACCGGACCATCAGGCTCAGGGAAAACAACATTATTGAGCTTGATTGGTGGATTGAGGTCTGTACAACAAGGAAGTCTAAAATTTTTAGGAGAAGAACTATCTGGAGCCAGTCAAAGTAAACTGGTAGAAATTAGACGTAATATTGGTTATATTTTCCAAGCTCACAACTTGTTAGGGTTCTTAAATGCTAGGCAAAATGTGCAAATGGCAGTAGAACTAAACAAAGAGATTTCTAACCTACATGCCATTAACAAATCAATTGCAATGCTTCAAGCTGTAGGCTTAGATGACAGGATTAATTACTTCCCAGATAATCTTTCTGGGGGACAAAAACAAAGAGTAGCGATCGCTCGCGCTTTGGTGAACCATCCCCCACTAGTGCTAGCAGACGAACCCACAGCCGCTTTAGACAAACAATCAGGACGCGATGTGGTAGAAATAATGCAAACCCTTGCCAAAGAGCAAGGAACTTCTATTTTACTGGTGACCCACGATAACCGCATTTTAGATATTGCCGATCGCATCTTGGAAATGGAAGATGGTCATTTAGCTCGTAATTCCCAAAGCACCGTCAAAAGTTAAACATCACAACTCGTAACTCATAACTGGTAGCTGATAACTCATAAATATACACACTTATTACCTAGCACCTGATTGTTTCGTTCCAGATAGCTTATCTGGTGACGGAGAATTTGCTTGACGACTGGTACGAAAAGTCACATTCACGCCTTCATTAGACTGTTCCAGCACTAACAAAGGTGTCGGTTTAGCCTTTTGATCCCAATGGATATAAGCAATCCTACCTTGAATTGTCGGTTGCCAAGTATCTTGGTCTTCTGCGGGACTAAGATAAGTTGCAATACAATCAATAATTTGGCTGATGCTGGCAGAAGTTGCTTGCGTGGGTAACTTCATCAACCGGATTTGAACGCGAAACAGCACTCGCTTGGCAGGGACACCCTCTATATTAGTCTCGTACTCTACATCAAAAATCTCATCTACCTGCCGTCCTGAACTATTGGCAACCCCAACTATTCCTTGTTGAGCTTGAGTTGGACGTAGTGCTTGAGAAATTTTATCTTTAACTTTGATTTTTACTTGATTGACGATCGCAAAATGAAACACCTCCTCAGCCATCCGCATTCGCAAATAATCCAAATTAAAATCCCGTGAGTTAATCAAATCGGGATTTGTCTCCATTTTTGTAATTGTTTCCAGCGCTAGCTTGAACTTTTTCTCTAATTCTCGTGCCCGAAATTTTTCAAACTTAATTTTCTTCTCTAGCTTCTTCATCTCAAGTTTGCCATATATAATCAAAGCAATCACTGCCAAAGTTAGTACTCCAGAGGTTACGGCTAATAACAATTGCGGTATTTGCGGATTGTCTGCTGGTGCCACTGGCACTTGGTGAATTGGCTTAGTAATCTTAGATCCTGGGGATTGAACAACAGATATTAAAATAGACATGGTTGCAAACAAAAATACTTGACTCCTGATTTCTAGGATGCCCAAATTCTTGATGTCATCTTGCGGTATTATTATTAATTTTTGACTAAGGGCATTGGGCAATTTGAGGAGGGGGAAAGGTAAAAGGGGGAAAGGGGAAAGGGACTCATGGTAATAAAGAAGAAATATTTCTCCCCCTTGTCCCTCTTATCCTCCTTGTCCCTCTTGTCCTGCTTGTCCTGTCTCCCACTCCCCCATTCCCCATGCCTAATACCCCATACCCATTGCCCAATGTCCCAATCAATTTTTTTAGCAATATTCGTCTAATTGCTACAGATATGGATGGCACCCTGACGCGGCAAGGTAAATTTACTTCTGCGTTATTGCAAGCTTTGGAGAATTTAGCGGCAGTTGGCATCAAAGTAGTAATTGTTACTGGACGTTCCGCCGGCTGGGTGAATGGATTAAGTAGCTTGATGCCCATCGCTGGTGCGATCGCCGAAAATGGCGGTATATTCTATTCATCTAATAATCAGACTGTAGCTTTAACCCCCATTCCCGATTTAGTTGTCCATCGTCAACATTTAGCCGCAGCTTTTGCCCAATTACAAACTCACTTTCCCCAAATCCGAGAATCTGCCGATAATCGCTTTCGCATCACCGACTGGACTTTTGATGTAGCTTCTTTGAGTGTAAGTGAACTGCTTTCCTTAAGTAATCTCTGCCAACAACTCGGTTTTGGATTCACCTACAGCAACGTGCAATGTCACATCAAACCCTTGGGGCAAGATAAAGCTGTAGGATTATTGCAAGTATTGCGAGAATACTTTCCCGGTTATTCACCTGAAACTGTTGTCACCGTTGGCGATAGTCCCAATGATGAAAGTTTATTCGATCAACGTTATTTTCCCCTTTCTGTCGGTGTAGCGAATGTGATGGAATATGCCAATCAATTGCAACATCAACCTGTTTATATCACCACTGCTGCTGAAGGTGCAGGATTTTGTGAATTATCTGATTATTTGTTACAAACCGTGAAAATACGGAATAACACGTAGTCGGCGCAAAGAGCGCTCTTTGCGCTCACTACATTCTCAATTCGGCGTTACTGATTTCATGTATGAATATGATTTTATCTAATACCAAAATCTTTGTAACAGACGTAGCACTGCTACGTCTCTACATGCGGATTCATATTTTAATTGGTGCAACGCCTCAATTCATCTAAAATAAACTCATAGCACCTACTTACAACTATGACAGCTACTTTACCTGTCGCTCAATCAGAAATTTTCTACCCCAGCGCTGATGGTGAACCCGTGGCAGAAACTTACGATCACCTTTATGTATTGTTAACCACCCTGGCAGTATTAAAACAGTATTTAGCAGGTACTCAGGCAACTGTTTTAGCAAATCAATTTATGTATTACGCTCAGGGATATCCTAAATTGCGGGTTGCCCCAGATGTGATGGTGATTTTTGACGTCACACCCGGAGGTCGAGACAATTATAAAATTTGGGAAGAAGGTCAAGTACCCAGTGTCATTTTTGAAATGACATCCAGCGGCACTAAAGACCAAGACCAAATCTTTAAAAAGACTCTTTATGAACAGTTAGGAGTCAAGGAATACTGGCTATTTGACCCGAAACGCGAGTGGCAAGAAGAACAATTACGCGGTTATCGTTTGCGGGGAGAAATTTACGAGACAATATCTGATAATCGCAGTCAACCGTTAGAACTGCGGTTACAAGCTGAGGGACGCCTAATTAATTTTTATCGAGAGGATACGGGAGAAAAACTGCTCATCCCTGACGAGCTAGCACAAGCACTACGAGATGAAGTTGTCGCAAGGCAGCAAGCAGAAGAACAAGCAGAAACTGAACGTCAACGTGCAGAAGCTGAACGTCAACGTGCAGAACAAGCACAAGGGCAGGTAGAACAGTTAAAAGCAAGGTTACGATCGCTTGGTGTTGATGTCGATACTGAGTAATATAAATAACAGTATTTTCTCAGACTACCCAAATCATATTAAGATGAAATAAAAAAGTTGCACTTACTCCGCATTTTCGCTGATGCTATGTAAAAACTAACTATGTAGCTTCTATGCAGGGCAAGGAATCAGAAATCAAACCGAGGGTAAATAAGATGCGAAAGTTACGATTTTGGAGTTTCTTATTACTCTTGATTGTCAGTGCGATCGCTATCTTTCTGTTTTACCCAAGACCGCAACAGGTAGTCAAACGGGAAAGCAATTACGCAATTCATAGACGGCAAGAATTTAATCAGCCTGAATTTTACCCAGTAAAACCATCCGAAAACCTAAAACTCTATCGACCTGTTGGTGAGTGGGTAGGAAAACTAATCCTACCCACCTTTGAACAGATACAGGCAAAATCGGACTGGTCGTGGTTACTAGTTCAACATGCACCAACTCAAGGGCAAAACCTCATCGGTCAAGTCGTTCGTTTAGAATGGAAAAATAAGCCAGAATTAAAGTCTTACGTACAAGCCACAACCAGAAATGTACGTTTTACTCCAGGCACTATCAAGAGTCAAAATAAGGGAATAATTCATCCAAACCGTCTTGACGGTCGTCTTGGTGTGGGACCCCTACAGTCACTTGCTGGTGCGAGACCGAATGATGATATGATTGTTACCTTAGACAGTGCCGATGTAGCCGTAGGTAGTGATGGTAAGCCAGTTTTGCAAATTGAGCAAGAACCAACTCAGGCAACCGGACGCTTTTACGCTTTAGTGAAAATTCTGAAGCCTGAAGTAGCAAGTAGCACCTACCCTGCGCCCAAATTTTGTCCGGGAACGCGCCCCTGTCCGAGCGAATACTTCCGCATTCGCCATTACAATCCGGCATCCGGTGACTTTGACGGACCAGAGGGGACAGTCAGGATTCCCCAGCAAATTTTAGATTCACGGGCATTCTTTTCATCTACTCCCCGCCAAATTGAAGCATCCCCCGCAGGCAAAGAAGGATGGTATATATACGGAGCAAGAGATGCCAAAGGTATATTTGTTGCTCAAGCAGCAGCACCGCGATCGCTCTTCAAAATAGAACCAGATCGCGTATTGTTGGGAACATCCCCAGGGCTAAAATACATCAAAGTAGATAATTGGCGCAATACCGAGCAAAACAAAGGTAAGATTGAAACAGTTTTGCTTGATCCGACAGTAGCCCAACCACTGGTAGCGCTATCAAACTGGAAACCAGGAGATAAAGCGATCGTCATGCACCTATTTGGCGGTATTGGCGGCAAACAAGGTGAAATCAGTGGCTTGATGCGTTTAGCAAACACTGTCCCCGGACACTTTGCCTTTGGGGTAGCTGAAGTAGTTAGCGATCCCTTCACCCAAGAATTACGGTTTGACATCAAATATCATCAGGTTTACGCTCACAGTGCTGATGGGATGATATCCGGTACACACCGCTGGGCAGACTATATGGGTAACTTTCAATGGGGATGGGCTGCAACGCGACCCGTTTCTGATATTGTCGTCAAGTTTGAACCCGTGACGCAAGATTATGATTTTGATGGCATTAAGCTTTCACCCTTGCAGGAATTTACCCGGCAGTTGCAGATTATGATGGCGAGGTATCGAATCGGAGATGGGACGGGAAGTGCTACAGTTAGCCCTGCAACTTCTTGCGTTCAAGATGCCAATCAAGCGCTTTACATTACGTTGAAAGTCATCGAACAGCGAGTCACTTCAAACCCGGCAATTCAAAAGTGGCTCAACACTCATCCCAACGATCCCCAAACTTTGCGCTTTCAACAGCTAGTACAGCTTGGTTCATCCTTAGAACGACAATTGAGTCCTTTGGGGATAGTCCGTGCAGACTGGGAAAGCAATGCATCCGCTTTGAGTGGAATTGGTAACGAAGAAGAACCAAGGCTCTCTCAAAAGCGTAGCATTTGGGCTGCTCTGACGAGTTGGCGGACAATGTTACCCCGACAAGCGCACGATGAACTTGCTAGTATCTTCCTAAGTCAAGGTGCGAAACTTTGGTTTCTGCGAAGCAACCAAATTGGTGGATGGCAGAAGGATATTATGCCAGAGGAAGCAACCGCTGTACTTGGCAGGTTGAAGTTTCCCTTTACCAATGTTGCACCGTTCCCGATTCTGTTCAATCGTGTTTTCGGGTCTTTTGTCATACCCGATCAACGAGATTTGCTGATAATAACGGTGACATTATTGATTTATAGCGCGATCGCTTTACCGCTAGGCTTGTTATCCGGATTTTTGCGCTTTAATTTTTCACACATTAACTTACCTAACCAGCTATTTACAGGATTAGGAGCTTCGATAATTCCGGCTTTTGTCGAAGAATTTGTATTTCGCGTTTTGATGCTTCCCCACCCCATAGAACTAGTTAACTGGATAACGTGGTCATTGTGGGCAGGGTTTTGTTTACTGCTGTTTGTCCTTTATCACCCGTTCAATGCCAAAACCTTTTACAAAGCGGGAATGCCCACCTTTTTTCAACCCGTTTTCCTTGCATTAACAGCACTGTTGGGTTTAGTCTGTACGATCGCCTATGCATTGACCGGTTGTCTGTGGACAATATTTTGCATCCACTGGATTATATTGCTAGTTTGGCTCCTAGGATTCGGAGGAATGCAAAGGTTGCGATCGCCGTTCCCGTAGCGTCTGGTAAGAGAAGGCTAATCGCTCCGTTTATCGCACCACACACACCCAGCCTGATGAGTGCAAAGTAACGGATGACATACCTAAATAAAACCCAACGCTGGTAGCCGTGAGGTTCAAACTTTACACAGCATCTTTCCTAATATTAGACATAAGCGTGGAAAAGATGTAGAAACGCGAAATAGGAGCCTAGAGACGTCGCAATGCAACGTCTCTACGTCTTTTCTGGAGATGTCTGAAGCGCTATATATGATGGGAGCAAAACTCTAAAACCCTGTAGAGACGTTGCATTGCAACATCTCTACAATGTAGGCAATCTAGCGGACATGATATTAAAGATAATTTAAACATAACTTAATTGAGATTTAACGAATAGTTTGAGATTTCGTTAAACTATTTATT
>CASBQC010000233.1 GCA_949127805.1 Nostocales cyanobacterium PMM_0081 | reverse complement strand
CATTAAAATGGACTGAAATCTTTACTTAGTCCTCTTAAGAGGACTTTTGCTATTAGCCAGGGGTTTATAACCCCTGACAAGAATGATGGACTGAAATCTTTACTTAGTCCTCTTAAGAGGACTTTTGCTATTAGCCAGGGGTTTATAACCCCTGGCAAGAATGTAGGAGCAGGAAGTAACTAAGCACTGGCTTCGGTCGCAGTAGATGGCGGCAATTCAGCGCTATGATTATTGATGCCGTAGTCGTAGGGACCGTGAGTGACAACGGGCAATACTTCCCAGTTTTCTACTATTGGTGGTGAACTGGTTGTCCATTCTAAAGTCAAAGCTTGCCAAGGATTATCACCGGCTTTTTGTCCAGCAATCCAACTCCAAATGACGTTGATGGTGAAGGGAATCACTGAAGCTGCCAATATAAAAGAACCAACAGTACAAATCTGATTCAGGCTGATAAATTGGGGATCGTACATGGCAACTCTTCGAGGCATTCCTTGCAAACCCAACTCGTGCATGGGTAGGAATGTCAGATTAGTGCCAATGAGTGTGAGGACGAAGTGAACGCGACCCCAAGTTTCATTCATCATCCGTCCCGTCATTTTCGGGAACCAGTGGTAAATGCCGGCATAGATGCCAAAGACGGAACCGCCAAATAATACATAGTGGAAGTGCGCTACTACATAATATGTGTCGTGGACGTGAATATCAAAGGGGGCTGTTCCCATTGTTACACCGCTTAAGCCGCCCATAACAAACATGGATAGCAAGCCAATGGCGAATAGCATGGCGCTGGTGAAGCGGATTTTACCACCCCAAAGGGTTGCTACCCAACCGAAAATCTTGACGCCTGTGGGAACAGCAACGATGAGGGTGGAGATGGTGAAGAACATCCGCATCCAACCTGGTGTACCGCTGGTAAACATGTGGTGTACCCAGACGAACAAACCGACAAAGCAGATGGCTACGCTGGAATAGGCGATCGCCTTATACCCAAAAATCGGTTTGCGGGCGTGTACGGGTATCACTTCCGACATAATGCCGAAGATGGGCAGAATCATCAAATAAACTGCCGGGTGCGAATAAAACCAGAATAAATGTTGGTAAATAACAACGTTCCCACCAGCATCTGGTTTAAAGAAGGAAGTACCAAAGTTGATATCAAACAACAACAGTACTAAACCAGCTGCTAATACGGGTGTCGAAAGAAGCGCTAAAATAGCGGTTGCTAAAGTTGCCCAACAAAATAAGGGAACTTGATCCCATTTCATGCTAGGGACTTTCATTTTCAAGATGGTGATGACGAAGTTCACCGAACCCAAAATTGAGGAAGTTCCTACCAAAACAATCGCTAAAATCCACATCGATTGTGCGGTGTTAGCAGTAATTAAACTTAATGGTGGGTAAGCAGTCCAGCCAGATTGCGAACCACCAAAGAAGAAACTACCGAGAATTAATGCGCCGGCTACTGGATTTAACCAAAAGGCGATCGCATTCAACTTCGGGAAAGCCATATCTCTGGCGCCAATCATCAACGGCACCAGATAATTACCAAATCCCCCAATTGCACTCGGTACAATCCACAGAAAAATCATGATTGTTCCATGATTCGTCATGAAAGCATTGTACAGATTGGGGTCGATGAGGTCTGCATCTGGTGTTGCTAATTCTACACGCATCACAACAGCCATCAATCCACCGATGAGATAGAAGACAAATGCTGTAACTAGATATTGGATGCCAATAACTTTATGGTCAACATTAAATGTGAAGTAGTCGTACCATTTCCACGCTTCAGGATGGATTGTATGGGCACTCACCAATTGATTTTTATTGTCTTCGTGTGGATTATTCGGTGGAAATTCTACTTGCGTCATATTTTTTCCTTTGTCCAACCGCTTCCTTAAGTCAAAAGTCCATAGTCCAAGATATTTTGACTAATAACTTTTGACTTTTGACTAATGACTGATAGACTCTAGAGTTACTGAACTAATCCCCATATCATGAGCGTAGGGAGCAAGAAACTCTGAAGTTGATAACTCAGATGGCTTGACTGCAACAGCTTGATTGAGTTCTTGGTTTTGAGCAACTTTGTTTTCTGTCAGCCAGCTATCATACTCTTCTGGTGTTTCCACAATTACTTGCGATCGCATTGAACCGTGATAAGCACCGCATAATTCTGTACAAACTATTGGGTATGTACCGATTCTCGTAGCAACGAATCGCAATTGAGTAGGTATACCGGGAATTGCGTCTTGCTTCAATCTAAATTGCGGCACCCAAAATGAGTGAATTACATCTGTTGCTGACAAGTTGATTTGGACATCAGCACCAATTGGGACGTGTAATTCTCCAGAATTAACGCCACTTTCAGGATAGTTAAATATCCAAGCAAACTGCATCCCGGTGACATCAACAACTAAGTCGGCAACTTTGCCATCTTGGGAGGTTCCCCCAATGCCAATTGTCCGCGCACCTGCTGGTGGTACTGGTATTTCCATCTCATCTGCACTCGCGTCACTTAATGTAGCTGCGAGTGCGCTTCCTGGCATCTGAGCAACATGAGATGGAGAATGGCTCATAGCCATCATATGTCCTGGTGCTTCAATTCCACCCATGCGGGTAAAAACATCAACACTGTATATTCCTAAGCAAAGGACAATGATTGTTGGAACTGCCGTCCAAAAAACTTCTAAAGGAAGATTGCCCTCAATATGGACACCATCAGTATCATCACCTTTACGGCGACGATATTTAACTGCAAAAATTAAGATGGTTCCTTCTACTATCAAAAAGAGAGCGATCGCAATGCTGAACATGATGTTGAAAAACCCGTCCACCAAAGGCGCTTGTGCTGAAGCTTGCACCGGCAGTAAACTATGGTTGTGACCAAGCCAGATGCTTAAAACTGTGACGAATGCCCCAGCAACTAAAGTTAATAATGAAACAGGAATTTCTTGCATACATACCTGCTGTGTACAACATCGTTAAGGTGTGATTTTCTTTCTTTTTACCCAGGATTCATATCCTGTACTCTTGATGTATATCCCTAGCCAGAATTCATAGAATAGTTTTCTCGTTTATCAGAGCATCACAACAAGGATAATTGTTTGCTTTCACCTATATATTTTCTCTGTTTATTATAGAGAATCAGGGAAAAATCACTATATTTTTTAATATCTTTTCTCCGGGAAAGTACAAGAATATTTATGCTTATAGTTAACTACAAGTATTCAAAAATAAACTCGAAATCAGTAATTAAAAAGGATGAACGCGAGGAAGTATCAAAAAAATAAGGATGAAGTTAAAGTTCCGAATCAATTCGCTCAACGAATACAGATTTATTTTTTTCATCCTTTTGCCTTTATCACCACTGAACTAGGTTATATTAACAGCAAGTTTAAATTTGTTACTAGCTGACATTTTTCGATTTATGGATTGATAACTAGCGAACTTTTTGGGTAGTATCCAACATTCCCCTTTAACACCTCCTAGCGACTATAAGTCGCGGCTATACAAGCAAAACCCGCCTACGCGGGTTTAAAAATCCTGATTTTGGTTATACCATTTCACGTTAATAGCGATACATATGAATCTTGTAGAGACGCGAAATTTCACGTCTCTACAGGTCTGTATCAAGGTTTTTGTGAAACGGTATAAGTGTCTGGGAGCGAATGCGTGGATTCCGATGAGATTTAGCAAGCGCATTTTCCGGCAATAGCGCTTGAAAAAAGCACAGAAACCTTAGCTTACTAAAGCAACATGGGTGTAGCAATTCTTTGGACAAATTCTTGCACAAGCCTCACAACCAACACAATTTTCTGGATTAGCTACTACCATTATTTTCCGTTCGATTTCATCATCATCTTCATTTTCTACAAATTCGCCTTCTTCGTTTAGCGCTGCCAAAGATAGCACATTATGCCCGCAAATTTTAAAGCATCTGCCACAGCCAATGCACTTTTCTTGATCGATATTTTGAGCAAATTTGGGTGTCCAAGTTTTACCACCAAATGTCAAGCCTGTTAGTTGTGCCATGAATCTACCTCAGCAATTTTGCCTACTAATTTATCTGAACTATTCTTCTCATCCTAACTTAATCTTAATTAGCTGGGTTTATTGTTCACACATAATTATTTTCTCTATCAATTTTTGATGACTTTAATTTAATGTTTTTAGTTTTTTAAGTTCGGATAAAATTCCTAATTGAAATTATTTACTAATAATT
>CASBQC010000232.1 GCA_949127805.1 Nostocales cyanobacterium PMM_0081 | reverse complement strand
TAAAGACGTTCCGGCGGAACGTCTCTACCCCGCCTCCGCTCCTGCTAACTCTTCACTTCTAACTTCTAACTCTTTTTTGGTCTGGTGGGAGCCTTGACAAGGTTAGAAGTGTGGAAAGCTTAGAGCAAATGGAAACAGTCGCCCAAAAGGTTTCTGCTGCGCCCGTACAAGCTTTGCGTGGCGGTGTTTACAAGCCGAGAACGTCACCCTACGCTTTTCAGGGAATGGGAGAAGAAGGACTGGAAATCTTGGCACAAGTGCGATCGCATTACAATATCCCAGTTGTCAATTTAATTCATAACTTATAATTAATAATTCATAATTGCAATCAGTGTTCGTAGAACCCACCACTGTCTTGTTGACCACTAAATTTTTAATTTAGTGGAGAAGCTCTTTGAACCCATTTATAGCGCGAATTATGAATTATGAAGAGCGTAATTATTTGGTCATGGCAGCCGAATATATTTTAAGTCACGGCAACCCTAATGTGGTACTGTGCGAAAGAGGTATTCGCAGCCTTGATAATTACACCCGCAACGTGTTGGATTTAGCGGCTGTAGCGGCTCTCAAGCAAATTACTCATTTACCTGTAATTGTCGATCCTTCCCACGCCGTAGGCAAACGGGAATTAGTAGCAGCTATGGCGAAAGCTGCGGTAGCTTGTGGCGCAGATGGGTTAATTATCGAATGTCACCCAGAGCCGGAAAAATCCGTTTCTGACGCCCGTCAAGCGCTTTCTTTAGAAGACATGGTGGATTTGGTTGATAGCTTAAGACTCGTAGCCGCCGCAGTTGGGCGCATTCTACCAGAAGTAGGGGTAAGTTTCAAGCCTGCCCCTATTTTTTGTGCGGCTTGAATCACACCCGACGACTGAAGTCGCGGCTATACAAACAAAGCCCACCTGCGTGGGCTAAAAGCCTGTAAGCCTGGGTCGGCAGGCTTTGTTCGTTGAGCCAGCGGCTTCCAGCCTGAGGGCGGGCGATTTGGGCTTAAATCGCTTTCACAGTGATTGTCACGGTTTTCGTCGTCCAGCCGCGATTTGAACTCATAACTTGTGCTTCACGGGTAGGAGGTATTTCATCAGGATCAGCACTAATAGCTTCTAAAAGTTTATCAAGTGGATCGCCACCACCTCTTGGTGTATTTTCGTCATATTCATCGAATGATTGTTTTCTGGCTTTAATTGGTTGGTCGAGAGATGGTAATTCTAGCCAGCGAAACTTAGCAGGTCCAACTGTCGCAAATACCTTTAAAATGTCTTTACCTTCTTTATACCCCTCTGCCAGTTTGAAACTTAAGGGAATCAATTCTTCTTGTCCGGGAGCAAAAGTAGCAAAAGATGCCCCATCTTCTCCTAATATGTCAAATTGAGAAATAGCCCAATCTGATTGAAGATCCATGACGACAACATTCAGTTCTTGGTTAGACTCATTCTTGATATGTAAGAATGTATATTCTTCAGTTTGCAATGTTTGCTTTGTCGGGTCAGCTAATGGCTTTTTGTTTTTGTCCGTTAACTGAACTACCAGCTTGTTAGTTAAAACTGAAAGATTATCAAGCTCTTGGGCAGCCTGATATTTAGTCAGATGAACTAAACGCTTAACTACGTTTTCAGCCGCATCACGATCGCTTACTAACAGCGGTGGTCGTAAATTAGGAAATGGGATGCCGTTGCGATCGCATATTTCATACTCGCCCGAAGTATTAATTGCAACTTGATAGTGTTCACCTTCAGATGCTAATTCTACCCAACCTTTGCCAGTTTTCGGAATCGCAGTTTTGACTGCTGTCAGTGCATCGGTTTGAATTTTCAGCAACTCTGATGGTAATACCTGATTCGTGCTCTCAAACAGTCGAACTCGCCGCACAAGTGCGATAGGAGCTGATAACATGATTGCCGGAGATGCTTGTTCTATAATTTTGCCAGCTGGGTCAATCACAGCCCAAGCGTCTGCGGGAGTAATATCTGCTGTAACTTGGGCGATCGCTAATGGCTTGTTTTTCTCGCTAAAATCTGTTGTACCTGGTGCATAAATGGCAAATTTTGCACCTTCACCGAGTCCCTGAACGCTACCTGCATCTAATTGCACCCGATTTCTAGCAGTATCTACCTTCAGAACATTTACTGTATAATGTACATTTGCGTAACTCCTACCAAAAACTTGACGTTCACCCTCACCAAATAGCATCGGTGTTTGGGTTTGAAACTGACTTTGGACTTTGGCGTAAACGCGATCGTAAAGTGACTTATATGTCAAGTCTGGACTTGGATTATTTAAAGTATCCAGCATCCAGTAAGTAAGCGCTCCATTACTCTCCTTACCATTGAATACAGACTCATAAGCATACTCTGAAGGGCGACAAGCTGCCAATAAAACATAATCTCGCGATTCCGGAAGCCAATCACCTGCATTCGCTTTGCGAGCTGTTCCCCCTAGTTCAAGCCAGTTTTGGATCAATTCCTCACGGGATGCCACTAAGCTGTCTGTAGGTCGTGATGTCGTGTCTGGTTCTCCTTCCAGTCCTCGAATTGCAGTATCCCCTCGTGTAGTACCTCCAGAGTGACAGCTATCGAACACCACTGTCACAACTAACCCCTTATTCACCATCTTTTTCAGGAGTGTTGCTATCTCAACGTCTCGGAGATAGCGTTCGTTTGTTTTGACAATATCCATCGGTACAAGCGCTTCATCGAGTTGTCCGGCGCCCTTTAACTCTGGATAGATTGTCTTTGCACGCCCCCCATGACCAGAATAATGAATATAAACTTGGTCGTCTTTTTGGGCTATCTCAGTAATTGCGTGAAACTTTGCGACGATGTTTTTGTAAGTAGGCAATTGGTCTTCAGTTTCAGCACTCGTATTAGAAGATGTCAGCTTAAAGATTTGCTTCGGCTTCTGAGTCTTCTTGAGGTAATCTTCTACCCGATTAACATCCCGTACACATCCTTTAAGACTCGCATATGAACCTCCATTTGGTAATTGACCTGGTATATAGTAGTCAATACCAATCAATAAAGCGTATAAGTTGGGTATTTGAGTTGTTGGTTCGGTCATATTTGCTTTCTCATATGTTCTACCTTTAAATTTCTACAAGCTTGTTTTGGGAATTACGGAATTGTCAAAGACAATAGATTTTACTGGAACTTATATACAAGTAGAAGCGAGGTAAGCAAGCTCAATTTTATACAGAACTGCATAAGCAGATTTTACTGGAACTTATATACAACTGACATTCCGCATTTTAATTTGCAATTATTCCACGTTTGATCAAGAAAAAGGAAACTAAAAAATGGCTAACTTCACACTCAAAACAAGCTTGCTAGCTGCTACCGCTCTTTTGCTCAATATTGGTGTTGTACAACAAGCTCAAGCTTCTTTGTCAGACGAAGTAATTCAATTAGTGAATCAAGCTAGATCTCAAGCTCGTGTATGTGGAAATCAAAGATTTGATTCAGCAAGACCATTGTCTGGAAATGGTAGTCTCAATAGTGCTGCAAAAGCCCACAGCTCCGACATGGCTGCAAGGAGACAAATGAGTCATACAGGTTCTAATGGTAGTTCTGTGGGACAACGCACAAAGCAAGCTGGGTATCAATGGAGAGCTATTGCTGAGAATGTGGGTGTTGGTTACAACTCTGGAAGTGCTGTAGTTCAAGGGTGGTTAGACAGTCCCGGTCATTGCGCTAACATTATGAACCCAAATTATAACGAGGGTGGTGTAAGCGCTGTTCGGGGTCGTGATGGCAAACTCTACTGGACAATGGTGTATGGCAGACGTTAAATTGATAATTACAAAAAATCTATGCAAGCTTAGATACTCTTGAAATTTTAAAAGTGTATTCTAAGCAATAGGGGTAGGCTTAAAAGCGTACCCCTAGATGTTGAATATTTATAAATTATGAGTGATGCTAAATCCTGATTTATCACTTTGAAATTTTAGTTCAAAACTGCTTTAAGAGCTTCATCTACCTGATTGAGAGAATCTATTGCCTTTTCAATCAGTTTATCTTGTTGTTTTTCTTCATCAGTGTCAACAGCATCGCTTAAAGCTTGTATGGCATTTTCGATTTTGTTTGCACTATCACCCATTCCTCCTTTTTTCAAAGCAGTGGCGGCATTTTTTAAATGCTCCATAGCATTGTCAAAATAGTTTGCCGCATCTTCATTATTTTCAGCATCAGCAGCGTTGTTCATTGCCTCTAAGGCTGAGTCGAGATTTTCGTTAGCATCTTTGACATACTTGGTTTTAATGTCAGCCAGCAATAAAGTTGAAGAGGTGGAGTGATGATTTACGCGCTTATTTGCTGCCATTGCTGGATTGGCAGATAAAAAAAGTGCGTAGTTTACCGCCGCAGGCATCGCTATATTAGATAGCAAAAATATTCCTAGTAATTTTTTGATTTTCATAATTCAAAACCCCGCTTTTTATTGAGATAAACTCACGCAAATGAATCGAAACTTCTGTAATAAAGCTTATTTGCTTTACTTTTGTGAAACTTCTACAACTTGGCATAATTATTCTTTTATCGTCAATATAAAAACACTAGTTTATCGACTTTTTATATTTGTTCTGTAAATATACGGATATAGCATTCATCGTGAGGGATTGAGCGCTGTTAGCGGAGCTTTCCCGTAGGGTAGCGCTCACTACGAATATTAAAAAAGGATAGGTAATTTACCTATCCCAGAAAAATATGTTTGTTTTATTTAGTAGAGACGTTCCGGTGGAACGTCTTTACGTGGAACGTCTTTACGTGGAACGTCTTTACGTGGAACGTCTTTACGTGGAACGTCTTTACGTGGAACGTCTTGATTAAGTTCCAGAAGTCCAAGAGTTGATGTACTCATCTTGCTCTAAAGTGAGGGTATCAATTTTAATTCCCATTGCTTGCAACTTCAACAAAGCAATGTTTTGATCTATTTCGGTAGGAATTGAGTGTAAACCAGCTTCTAGCTTACCTTTATTGATGACAAGATATTCAGCAGCTAAAGCTTGGTTAGCAAAGCTCATATCCATTACTGCACTGGGGTGTCCTTCAGCAGCAGCGAGGTTGATTAAGCGTCCTTCACCGAGAACGACGATTGATTTGCCGCTATGTAGGCGATATTCTTGAGTAAAAGGACGGACATTTTTAATTTCCGTTGCTTTTTCACCCAAGGTTTTCAGGTCAATTTCCAAATCGAAGTGACCAGAGTTACAAACAATTGCGCCATCTTTCATGACGTCAAAATGTTCAGCGCGAATGACGTGCTTGTTGCCGGTAACTGTGATAAACAAATCGCCAATGGATGCAGCTTCCGCCATTGGTAGGACGCGGAAACCATCCATTACGGCTTCAATTGCTCTGATGGGGTCAATTTCGGTGATAATTACGTTAGCACCGAGTCCGTGAGCGCGGAGTGCGGTTCCTTTGCCACACCAGCCGTAACCAACTACGACTATGTTTTTACCAGCAAGCAGAATGTTGGTGGCACGGATAATACCGTCTAGAGTTGATTGACCTGTACCGTAGCGGTTGTCAAAGAAGTGCTTGGTGTCAGCATCGTTGACGTTCATCGCGGGGAATGTTAGCACACCGTCACGGAACATGGCACGCAAGCGCACGATTCCGGTTGTGGTTTCTTCGGTGGTGCCAATCAAGTCGGCGATTTGATGCGGACGTTGTTGAATTAAGGTTGCAACTACATCAGAACCGTCATCAATAATGATGTTAGGACGGTGATCTAAGGCAATTTGGACGTGACGGTGATAAGTGTCGTTATCTTCACCTTTCATGGCAAAGACGGGGATGTCGTAATCGGCAACGAGACACGCGGCTACGTCGTCTTGAGTTGAGAGGGGATTGCTAGCAATCAGGACGGCATCTGCACCACCTGCTTTGAGAGCGATCGCCAAATGCGCTGTTTCTGTGGTTACGTGGCAGCAAGCTGAAATGCGAATCCCCGCGAAGGGTTTCTCAAGCGCGAAGCGATCGCGAATTTGTCGCAATACTGGCATTTCGCGTCCAGCCCATTCTATGCGCTGTCTTCCCAAGGGAGCTAGGGCGAGGTCTTTAACCTCGTGCTTTAATCGGGGAGAAGTTGCGGTCATCAAAAGTTCCTCAAAAATGTAAAAAACATACGTAATACTCTACGTACTTTAATAGAGTATTCCATAACTAGCTATTTAGTCTAATTCTAAGCAACTAATCAAGGTTTCTTTGCACTAGCTTGACGTTTGAGGGGAATAATGTCAACTTTATTTACTTTTTCTTTGCCTTAACTTTATGTTTGACAAAAAGATTGGGTATTGGGTAGGCAGCAAAACTCGCTCTTTATTTTTGGATAAAGCAGTACAAACGTACTATAATAGATATAGCGTCCACGAAGCCTAGTGAAGTGCTAAATGGTTCTGTGACAGCCTTCATCTGAAGTTTGACTCAAGGGTTTGTTTTATGATTAAACACTATATTCTCAGCCTCAATCCCACTGCCAAGCACGATTGGGATCGTTGTATTCTACGCGATCCGTTGACTGCCAAACGTCCGGATATCGCCAAATTAATTGCGGAAGCGGTTGGTGCAGATACAGGTAGTTATTTGGTGAGTGTGAATATCGAAGTTCAAGTATTAGAGCAAGCTGCGGTGCCTTATGCTGAACAGCTATCACTGAATATTAGCGAGGTGAGTGTTCCGTCTCAACTGAGGGAAGCAGCGTAGTTAAGGGACTGGGGATTGGGGACTGGGGTGGAATTGATTTGTGGGTTGCTGTGGGTGTTTATTAAGATTTTTAGGGGTAAATTATTTTGATGTTGCAACTGAGTCATTATCCATCTGCGATCGCTCAAGCTGCCCAACGAGTGAATGAAGTAGACTCTCAGTTGATGGCAGTTCAGCACCAAATTAACCGATTTGAAGGCAATGCCGATCGCATTTCTGAGGAGTGAAGCTGATTTGAAGAATGATGCTCAACGCAAAGCACGTCGCTTTGAAGTGCTGTTGGTGAATCAGGAATATCAAAAATCAATGGATACCCTGATTAGATTAACGGCAGAAAAACAAAATGCGATCGCACACTTAGAATATCTCCGCAACCAGTTTAGTGTAGCTAAATTAGAAGCGAGATTAGCCATAGTTCAACAACTCAACGATTTTGAAGCTCGTGAATTAGTTGGTTTGTAATTAAGTAGTGAGCGGGTTGCATGGCAATCCAATACAGAACCTCACCCCCTTCCCCTCTCCTTAATAAGGAGAGGGGTGTCCGGAACCGACGGGGCTTTATACCCAATTTTTCGGTAACAAAGAATGAACGAAATGATTATTACCGCGAGAATGCACAAGCATGGGACGGTGGTTGAGGTGTTAGCTGACGGTGGTGAAAGACCCTTTCCTAAACTGCCTGTGCGTCACATGACAGAGCAAGAAATTCATGCTGCGGCTCTTGATGATCCTGACGCACAACCGCTTACCGATGCAGATTTAGCGCGGATGAAACGGGTATCCCGCGCAAAAATCATCCGCCGCGCGTTGCGCTTGAGGCAGGAAGAATTCGCAGCGCGTTATCATATCCCGCTTGGCACGTTGCGGGACTGGGAGCAGGGACGCAGCGAACCAGACCAAACCGCGCAAGCCTACCTCAAGGTGATTGCCGCTAATCCTGAAGCTATTTATCAGGCATTGCAGTCTACCCCCCATTAAGGACTTTCATCTTTGGTTAGATGCTTGGGTAGGACTTACGCACAAAGAACGGAAAAACGAACCGCACTTCTATCGCAGAGTTCACAAGTCCGCGTAGGCGGACTTTGTTTTTGTAGCCCCAGGCTTCCAGCCTGAGGGCAGTAATTTTTGATATTAAGTGTTATTTCTGATTATCAAAATTACGCTCAAGCAATTCTGCAATTTGTTGATTAATAACCGTGACATCAAATCGCTGACTAGCAGTAATTTGTGCATTATTAGCTATAACCGCTGTCTTTTCTGGTTCTTGAAGACAAGCGGTAATTATTTGTGCAAGTTCTTGGGGTTTTCCTGGTGTCGTCAAAAAACCATTGATATCGTGTTCTACTAATTCAATTGCACCCCCAGATGCAGCTGCTACTACAGGTGTTCCGCATAGCATAGCTTCAACAATCACTCTACCAAAAGGTTCTGGAGAAATAGAGGTATGTGCTACCAAGTCACAAGCTGACATTAATAGTGGAATATCTGAACGAAATCCTAAAAATTTGACTCTTTTTTCTAGTCCCAGTTTTTTCACTTGAGTGTGTAAACTTTCAACATAATCTTCCTCGCCAAATAGTGCATCACCAACTAAAAGCACTGTGACTTCTTCGGGACATTTAGCAAGTGCTTCAAGTAAAATATGCTGTCCTTTCCAAGGTGCAAGACGGCTAAAATGTCCGACTACAAATTGTCCTTCTAAACTTAATTCTTGCCGCAATTGCCTAATATCAGACTCGGAAATTTGATAATTTTTGGAATCAAAGCCGTTGTAAACTATTTCCGTGAGGTTTGCGCGTCCACCTGCTTTCACAAAAGCTGTTTTACTCGCTTGAGAATTGGCAATTACTAATGATGCAAGATTAGCGCAAGTTACAGCAATACGACGATTGGTTTTGCTAAAATGCTCATCAGAAAGAATATCATGCAAATGATATACCAAAGGACGACGGCTGAGAAAACTAGCGATCGCACCAACAACTAACGCTTTTTGTGTATTGGCGTAAATTAAATCATATTCACGGGCGATTTTAACTACTTTCGTAATTATCGGCACAAGTTGTCCTAAACTACCTAAACCTTGTGCCAAGCTGCTTTCTTTGCGAACTTGTATTGCTTGAGTAGCCAAAACTTGCACGGGAATTTTATTCTGAATAAGTAAATCTTTGAATGAACCATCTGCAAATAAGCCAACCAAAGAGCGATCGCTATAAGGTTTAGCAATGTCTATTAAGCATAATTCTGCACCACCAGGTTTACCACTTTGGTCTAAAAAGAGAATTTTCATTTCAGTTGTTTAGGCTAAAAGAATTTGGCGGACTTGCTGGGCAATTTTCTCCCAGTCGAAGTGTGTAACAGCGTATTTGCGGCAGTCTTCTCGTGAAGGTATTGGTAATTTTCCTAGTAATACCTCTTCTAATTTTTCGGCAATAGCTGAAACTTCAATAGAGGAGGTAATTAAATGTGGTGAGAATGGTTCTAAAATTTCTGGCATTCCCCCAACCGGAGTACACACAACCGGAGTACCACAGGCTAAAGATTCAACTATTGCTAATCCAAATCCTTCAAAAGATTGACTGGGCATTACACTAAAATCGGCAGCTTGATAAGCTATTGGCAATTGGTCATCAGGTAAAAAGCCTAAGAATTGAACGTGGTCTTTGAGTCCCAATTCTGCCGTTTGTTGTTTTAGTGCACCTTCTAATACTCCACGTCCCCCAATCGCTAGCCAAACGTCAGGAATTCTCGGTTTAATTGTAGCGATCGCCATCAACAATTTGTCAAGTCCAACGCGATTTACTAACCGACGCGATGTAAATATTATTGGACGATCTTGAGGCCAACCTAACTTGCTACGAGCATCTTGAGGTGATAAATTTGCTTGAAACCGATTAATATCAACTCCACCAGGAATTATGTTAATTTTGTGAGCGGGTATTTGATATTCTTGATGTAAGATATTGCCAAATGCTTTGCTGAGAACGATGAAGCGATCGCAGCGCTCATAAACTCTTTTTTCTATCAGCCACCGCTTGAGAAAAGCGTCAATTTTATTAATTCCTTCTTCCTGACTTTCAGATGCCCAAGGTCCGTGAAAGTTAAAAGTAATTGGCACTTCTTTTGGCAAAAGATTCAAAATCGGATAGCTATACAATGCAAAATGTAAATTAATTGCATCTGGTCTGCCTACTCTAGTTTTTTGATAGTTAGTGCGAATAGACCACAGACGTTGCCAAATTGCAGTATCTGGAGAAGCTAAGTTAGTCAACTTTATCGGCAAATTTTCTTCAGCTTCTGGTAGCCCAACCCCACATAATTCCACCTTATCTTCATTTTTGGCTAATTCTTTAGTTAGTTCATAAATATACCTCTCCAACCCTCCTGGTGTTTTGGGAAACCATCCCAGCCCTAAGGTGAGAATATAGGCTGATTCATGAATATTGTATTTTGTATTACTTTTCATAAAAATTTGACCTAGTATTTACTGATAATCAATTGGTTTGCTTCCTCATCCAGCTTCAATGGTTTTTTTTGAGATTGCTAATTAATAGACATCCATTATATTTATATGTTGCCATTCTAGGCAGCATCAGTACTCTTTAACTCATACTATAGGCAAATTTCAAGCAAAACCATCTATAAACCGGAAAATTAAATTTATCAAGATATCAATACAGTTATAGAGAAAGATTTATAATTACAATTAATACATAAGATGTTAAAAATTTGAGAGGTGAAATAATTTCCAAATTATGCTTAATATAATGTCATTATTTGCATCCTGTAGTTGACTATTGATATAAATTTGCATTGTTCTAACCTTTAGTAGACACTTGCAACAAAAGTCAAACGAAAATGTAAACATCGCTACTTTTAATTGCAAGGCTTTAACTTAGGATAAGCAATGCGTTTATGATGGAATTGCTGCCAAACTTCTACAAAAATTTCAGCAATTTGTGACATTTCCTCTCGTGTTAAACCTGAATCTAGCAGTTGATTATCTTGCCATCTTCCACGGAGGATATTGTTAACCATTGCTAAAGCTTGTTCGGGTGTGGCATCTTTAAGCGATCGCAGCGCCGCTTCACAAGAGTCTGCTAACATAACAATTGCTGTTTCCCGCGACTGGGGAATCGGTCCATCGTAGCGAAAATCTGCTTCGTTTACTTTCAAATTTGGATCTTCTTTTGCCATTTGCTGGGCTTGATGATAAAAATAGGCAATTAGCATTGTTCCCTGATGTTCGGGAATAAAAGCTTGAATTGCTGTGGGTAAACTGTGTTTTCGTGCCATCACCAACCCCTCACTGACATGCTTTTTGATAATTTTCGCACTTTTCCAAGGCTCGTTAATTTCCGTATCGTGTTTATTTGGTCCCCCCATTTGATTTTCAATAAATCCGAGAGGGTCATGCATTTTGCCAATATCATGGTATAATGTGCCGGCTCTTACCAATTCCACATTGCATTTGAGGTGTTTGGCAGCAGCTTCGGCAAGGGTAGCTACAAACAGGGTATGCTGAAAAGTCCCAGGAGTTTTCGTAGCGAGTTGTTTTAATAAAGAACGGTTAGGATTTGCCAGTTCTGCTAAACGAATCGGGGTGACTAAATCAAAGAGTTTTTCTAAATAAGGACTCAAGCCCAAGGCAACAATACTCCAAACTAAGCCGGATAAAGCAAAGAATCCCGCTTCTCTAAGTACAATGTACCAGCCAGAACCAAATGCAGCACCGAATAAGAGCTTGAAGATCAGATAAACGCCACCCTGAGTTAAGGCAACACCGAGGCTAAGAAGTGCAAGTTCCTCACGCGATCGCAAACGTTTGGCGATACAACAACCGAGTATTCCCCCAGCTGCACCACTCCAAAGCACAGTCCTACTGATTTCTAAGCTAAATGGTAACTGTAAAGCTAGCAATGCGATAACTGTGATGCCTAAATTAGCTCCGTAGAAGCTACCCAACAACAAACCAATGGCGCTCCAGGTAGTATAAGGCGTTGCAATTAGCACCCCTGGTACGCTAATAGTTAGCAACAATATTAAAAGGCGATCGCGTTGCCGCATTTTTGCTTTAATTCGCCGTTCCACCAAAGCAAAAATGCCAATAGATGCGCTCACAAAGGGAACCAACTCGATCAAACCGAGCCAGTTAATCTCCCGACGCACCAAGTGATAATACTCTAGCACCTCAAAGTCCCAAGCAGTAATCGTCTCTCCTTTTTTGACAATTACCTCACCTCGTCGCATCGATACCATCACAGGTTTTACACCAGCAGCAGCTTGTGCGCTACTTTGTTTGCTTTGTTCTTCATCTGTCTTCAAATTCGGTTGGACCACAACTAACAAAATTTTCGTTGCCAAAGGCTCGGCTTCTTGTGGTACTGATGTCTGCACTTGTAACCTCACGGCATCTTCTAAGATATTTTGCGGCAGTCCTGGTGAGATACCTTGGGCGAGAATCCGCTGTGCACTTTGTTGAATTCCCGTTTCTGTTTTTCCCCAGTCGTCATCTGACAAGTTCAAAACAAAAGTGTCATTATATATTGTTTTCTCTTTGACAGCGTTAAGCTGTAATTTGGCGTTTGCCTGGACGTATGCTTTGCGGGCTTGGGAGATTTGAGCGGTGACTGAGGACAAGTTTTGCTGTGAAGTCGTCAAGCGGTAGGTTTGTAATTGGGCTACTGCTTGAGCAAAGTCAGGTTTTTGGGAATCAATATCTTTTGCGCCCACAGTCTGTATGGGTATTGTATCTTTTTGCCCTTGTAAAACCGTAGTTTTCACTACGGAGATTTGACTGCTTTGCTTTTGAGTCTTGAGTGCGAACTTCGGCTGGTCCTTCGTAATCGATAGGGCTTTTAGCAGCGTTTGCCATTCAGAATTAGAACAAGAACGCAGATAACGCTGGGTAGAAAGGGGTAAAACTAAAGTGTCAAAAAAAGGAAAATACCCGGCAGTTGCCCGAATTTCGTTACCCGCATCCAATATTTGTTGCAAATCTTGGTCGATTTTTTGGTTAATTTGTGCATCGACCATTAACACTGATAGGGAACTTTTAGTAGCGTATGAGCGATATTGGTTGGTTTTTTTCTTATCTTCGATGTTAGCCGAGTAAGGAGCTTTCATCGTTTGTGGCGCAATAGTCCCTGCTTTCAGTTTTGTGGTGTTGTATAATTTATGTCCCATCACACTGGTGAGGGACACTAATGCGATCGCAAAAAGAACGGGGGTACGCCGGTGAATATAGCCCAATCTGCTTATACAAATGCCTCTGTTAGTTTTATACGCCGTCATCGATCTGGAAGTTCTTAGTTTTTGCCGATCGCATTTATCATTTGTTTGGGATAATGAGAGCAGAAAATTCTTGATGACAGTTTTCCCCCGAAGCAAGCGTCTTTTATGGCGTAGCGCTTTATAACGTCGCCTGAAGTAGGTCAATTTCTCGGTCATGGACAGAAAAAATGGCTGCGTTTTCATCACCTATGACCGCAGTTACTTACTTTGATAGCTTACAACAAGATACCCTGACATTCGTGCGATCGCACTTTTCTATCGATAGAAACTTCGATTCCAATACTTTAGTTGAAGCCGACTTGCCCCAATAGCTATCTAAAGAATAAGCTTTAGCGTTTCCCCTACAGTACTTATATAAAAT
>CASBQC010000231.1 GCA_949127805.1 Nostocales cyanobacterium PMM_0081 | reverse complement strand
CCATAGTAATAGTGCTGTCTAATTTGTGCTGAATTTCGGTCGAATATTCAGGTGTAAGCATGTGCTTACTACCATCAATATGAGAATTAATTCGGCGACAGCGTTTGTTTTTAGCATTGACAGGTATTCTTCTTTTGGTGTTTACAGACTTCTCTCCGAAATCTAAATCTCCGCACACTCATGATTTTGGAGACAATCTATGTCTATTTATGTAGGTAACCTCTCTTATGAAGTTACACAAGATGCTCTGAGTTCTGTTTTTGCAGAATACGGTTCTGTAAAACGAGTTCAGTTGCCTACCGACCGTGAAACAGGTCGTTTACGCGGCTTTGCTTTTGTAGAAATGGGTTCAGAAGCTGAAGAAACAGCTGCCATCGATGCGCTTGATGGGGCTGAATGGATGGGACGCGATCTCAAAGTTAACAAAGCTAAACCCAAAGAAGATAGAGGTTCCTTCAACGGTGGTGGTAATCGCAGTGGTGGCGGCGGAAACAGCTTTCGCAGCCGCTAGTAAGTCAATACGGTTCAATTGTTAAGTTAATTGAATAGACATCTCCATCAAAGTAGAGACGTAGCAATGCTACGTCTCTACAAGGGTTTAAGGTAACGCATCATAAAAGAGCGGTCGATGTCTAATTTAGGAAAGGCTCAAGCATTAATTGCTTGAGCCTTTTTTGGCATATTAAAAGTGGTTAGGAAACGCACATTTTTATAAACTGGGTTTTTTGACGATCGCATAGCGTGTCCCTTAAGACAAGATATCGTCAGAAAAACCAGGTTTATTTTTGCCGATTAACTAACCAAATGCAACTGACTTGCGACAACACTAATTACACGATGAGTCAGGGCAAGACTATCAATCACCATACTCAGACACAACAGCATCATGTAAGAGATGGAATAGAGAAATAAATCTTTAGCCAAAGTGCGATCGTCTGGATTGTGTAACAAACGCCAAGCTTTGAGAATAAATAATCCTCCCAAAGCAAGTGCGATCGCAGCATACACAATTCCCGTGGCGTGTAACGGATAAACTAACAGCAGCGTGGTTGGAACCATTACCAGGGTGTAAAACCAAATCTGCCGCACCGTCGCTTCATTGCCCGCGACAACTGGTAACATTGGAATCCCTACCTTTGCGTAATCATCCCGAATCATCAACGCCAAAGCCCAGAAATGGGGAGGTGTCCAGACAAAGACGATTGCAAAAAGTAACCAAGCAACCCAACTTAAAGTTCCCGTAACAGCCGCCCAGCCAACCAGCGCCGGTATGGCTCCCGCAGCCCCACCAATGACGATATTTTGGGTACTAGAGCGTTTTAGCCAATGAGTGTACACCAGAATATAAAATACAATACCAGACATTGCCAGCATTGCAGCTAGTAAATTGGCAAATACCGTCAATAGACAGAAAGAAAGAATACCCAAAGCGATCGCAAAAATCAAAGCATCGCGAGGCTGTATTTTACCAGAAGGCAAAGGACGATGGCGCGTGCGCTCCATATCATAATCAATATCTCGGTCATAGATACAATTAATCGTTTGAGCGCTAGCAGCTGCTAAAGTACCACCAGTTAGAGTTACTAACAACAGCAATGGATCTACTTTTCCCTCACCAGCAATCCACATACTCCCAGCAGTAGTAATCAATAGCAGCGGAATAATCCGAGGCTTAGTTAGCTGGTAGTAACTTTGAATAACTTGGGGAAATGTTTGGTGGTGCTTCGAGACATTAGTCTCAATCATGTTTGCCCTAATTCCTTATTTGTTCAATAACTTCTGTGCGATCGCGTGTTGCCTGTGACTTTCATAGTCCAAGAAAAAGACAGACTTGCAGCACTCGCATTTAACTTATGAATTCATTCCATCTACACTTGTAGTCGCCGTCACACCAGATGAGTAAGCGTTAATACCACGAATAGTAGCCAAATCACGCAACGAGAGAACCGTGAAAATTACCAAAGTACCCAGCAAACAGGCGCCAATAAGTTGGTGAGAGACGGTAAGTAGCTCGACTTGGAGATGTAACTTAAAAGTGGCAACTCCCAACAAAATCTGTAAAACTAACAATCCAGCAGTTATCTTAGCTAATTGCCGCAAAGCTGGATGTAGTGCTGGTGTACGCAATGAGAAAAATACTACAGCCAAAGTTGCCACTGTTGGCGGCACCACCCCACCGATATGACTGTACATTACAGCACAAAGTTGAGAACCGGCAAAGCATTGATGTAGTGCCCAGCGAGATCCGACCAAGGCACCAAGCAAACTTTGTAGATAAACCAAAATAGCAGCGGTTAAACTTACCCAAGGTAACTTACCAACAGTTCCAGTTCCTTGGTAGGGGGCGAGTGCCGTGCCGATAACTAGTAGAGTAGTGAAAAATAACAATGCCGTTGCCAAATGCGCGGTAACGATATCAAAGCGCAAAAGTTGAGTAACGGTGAGTCCACCCAAGATGCCTTGGAAGACAATTAAAAACAGCGAGAAAAGAGAAGCCCAAGGAAGCCAGTTGGGTACATATCGACGATGCCACCAGCTTAAGATAGCGAGAGCGATCGCGCTCAATCCAATCAACGAAGCATCCAACCTGTGAAACCACTCCAGAAAAACTTGGAAATTCATTTGTTTGGCTGGCACAAGTTCCCCGTAGCACAAGGGCCAATCTGGGCAAGCGAGTCCAGCATTCATCACGCGGGTGGCACTGCCTATTGCCATCAAAATTAAGGTGGCTACACAAATTTTCCACACCAAGCGACGAATCATTTCCTTGGGTTTTTGCTGCTCTTGTGCCGCTTCATTTTGTTGTTCTAGGACAAATTCGCTCATGAATGATACCTTCACACCAGCTGTAAGCCTTCTATAATTTGTAAGTTAGGATACACTCTGCCCCAAAAGCGCAAGTGTCCTTTTCATTTCCACCCTAGCGTATAAACCAAGGTTAAAGATTAGCTCTGATTTATACTGTGAATGAACGAATCGACTTTTAGCCAAAAGCTTTAGAGAATTTTCTCTTTTGTGAGCATTTGATTAATGGCAATGATTTAATTGTTGTAAATT
>CASBQC010000230.1 GCA_949127805.1 Nostocales cyanobacterium PMM_0081 | reverse complement strand
GGTGGCATAACTTTGTAGGCGACGGCAATCACCCGCAAACCATCGGCGTTGAGGGATTGCTGTAGATCGGCAACTTGCCTATGAGCTGACTCATTCATCGGCACAACTTCGTTATTAACTTTGAGTTGGGTGCAGACTTTTAATATTTCTTCCACAGCCCCTTTGCAAATCAACACATGTTGTTTTCCCCTTTCTTCGACAACAACCGACATGCGACGACGCACAAAGTCAAAGGGAATTTCATCAAATTTCTGGTAGTTTTTCTCAATGTCTAAAGATGCAAGTTCTTGATTGTGATCGAGAACGGCAATATCCAATAAATTTTTTAAGCCAGTTTGGTAAAAGCTATTGAGATAAGCATATTTGAGGACATCTGTACTTTCTTGACCGTAGGGATCTAAGTGCCTCTGTAAAACGATTTTATCTTGGGTTAAAGTGCCTGTTTTGTCAGTACAGAGAATATTCATGGAGCCAAAGTCTTGAATCGCATCGATGTTTTTGACAATCACCTTTTTGTCAGACATAGCGATCGCCCCCTTGGCTAAATTTGCTGTGACAATCACAGGTAACATTTCTGGAGCCAGTCCCACAGCCACAGATAAACCGAAGGTGAATGCCTCGATCCAATTGCCTTTAAGCACTCCATTGATCAAAAAGACTAATGGAGCCATAATCAGCATAAAGCGCAACAGCAGCATGGTGACACCATTCACACCTTTGTCAAAGCTCGTGCGTGGTTTGCGTCCGCTAACGGTTTTAGCTAGTGATGCTAGATAAGTATGACTACCAGTTTCTGCGACAACGGCTGTTCCAGAACCACTGACTACCGCCGTACCCATAAAACAGAGGTTGACTAACTCTAGTGGGTTTTTCTCCTTGTTATCCGGGAGTTCTGCGTGTTTTTCAGTGGGTAGAGATTCCCCGGTGAGGGTTGACTGACTAAGAAATAAATCTTTCGTCGCAATCAGCCTGACATCGGCTGGAATCATATCTCCGGCTGAAAGAAAGATGACATCACCAGGCACCAGCAACTTGACGGCAATTTCCTTTCCTGCTGTTATTCCCTTCTCTTTTTTCGGTGCAGCATCTTTGCGGCTCACTGTTGCCGTTGCGCTCACCATTTCCCGCAGTTTTTCGGCAGCCTTGTTTGATTGAAATTCTTGTGAAAAGCGCAGCAACCCACCGAAAATCACCATTGCAAAAATGATGAAGGCGGCTGTTAGACTACCAGTTAACAGTGAAATTGTCGCCAGAACAATAAGTAAAAGCGAGAGAGGATTAGTCACCGTTTTTAGCAGTTGGACATACCATGCGATCGGTTTTTCGCGGGCAATTTCATTCAGCCCGGATTTCTCTAATCTCCGTTTGGCTTCAGTCTCACTCAGCCCCTCCAAAGAAGTGTCAAATAAGTGCAGAACTCCATCCACATCATGTTGAGCGATATCAATCAGCGCGTTGGATGAGTCTACAGACTGGCTAGATCCGGTTTTAGGCTTTTTGGATGAATTGGGAGACTGGCTTAACGTCTTCATAAGGTAAGCTCCAAAACGTGGAGAGTTGGGGATTGATCGGTTTGATAAGAGGCAGGGGGCAGGGGGCAGAGGGCAGGGAAAAAGGTACAAACCTTGCCGAATTGTGGGCAAAAGCCCCCTTGCTCCTTATCAAATCGAGGGTTGAAGCCCCACCCCACTTGCGGGAGGGGCTTCAACCCTGCTAAGAGCTCCCTGCTAGAGTGCTTTTTCATTTTTTGGGGTTAATCAACTGATTTGCGTTAAATCTTTTTGCTGCTTAACGCGACTCGGCAAAGTGGTGTCGAATCTTCGCCGCGATCTGATGATCCGTCATCTTGTCAACTGTTTCAATACCTACGATGCTTCCACCGAGGTTATTTCTTTTAAGACGTTCTTTCAGTTCATCCTTTGCCTCACCTGGTCCAAATATCAAAATAGACTCTGCATCACGAATACTCGCAATGACCGCATCATAGTAAATGTTGAGTTGTCCTGTAAAATTTCTCTGGCGGCTATCATCTGAGGGTACTTGATGTGATTCGTAAGCACCCTTAAGAGGTGAATCACCAGAACGCCGAGGCTGTTTTTCTACCTCCGATATTATCTCATTTATCTCTTCCCCTTTCTCCGTAACAGTCACAACAATAGCTTTTTTATGGTCAATCCACAGACCTACTTTTGTTCTCATCGATAGCTCCTTTATTTAGTAGTTACATCTAATATCATGTCCGGGCAATTAAGCATAATACCCGGAACCCCAAAGAGCCAAAGCTGCGCTTTAGCTCTCCTCCCCGCCTGCGGGGAGGGGTTCTTTTATTATGGGTAATTTGGCGGACATGATATAACTAAGTATTTATGAAAATTAATCTTGCATTTTTTAAGTCTGTATCCTTGATTGGATAGTGTACAGAGTCAAATAATTTTGCCTTACTACTTATTAATAAATCTAAGTAAATAGATTTCAACCTTTAACTGAAATTGTTGAGTAAGGCTTGATTAATATGGCGATCGCTCTGCCACTTGCAACGTACTTTATTGTTAGCTTACCTTTTAAAATTAGCAAAGGTATTGCTCTTGAGGAAGATTTTCTATGAAAGCAAGGTTTTATTTAATTTGTGATACTTTGGAAGTTATTAGCAAATAGAATTCGCTACTACACAAACAAAGTCCACCGACCTGGACTAAGGAAAAATCAAGGTTTTTAACCCAAGTCCGTGGGTTTTGTCTGTGTAGCCGCGACTTACAGTCGCTAGGGCTAGTACCGCTGCGCGGAAGTCAAAAGTCACGCATTCAAAAGTCAAAAAGCTTATAAAACAAGCCTTTCGTTGATTTAGAATCGTAGCTTTATTTCCGCCGACCTGTACTAGTAATAAATTAGACTTTTCAAACATCCTCTAAATTTCGTCGTGCTAATGTTTGAATTTCAGTTCGCAGTGCGGTAATTTCTGCTTGCAAGGCTTTAATTGATTTCACACTTGCCAGTTCTGCTTGATCATTAGATGTCCCAATCGGTCTACCGATAGATTGCATCATCGATCGCAATGCTCAGAAAAATTGCCAAACTAACAGTATTGAGATCGATGCCACGGAGTCGATTCTTGCTTAACTTGAGAAGCTGATTAACCCACACAAAAAAAGCTCCACCCAAAAACAATGC
>CASBQC010000229.1 GCA_949127805.1 Nostocales cyanobacterium PMM_0081 | reverse complement strand
CTTGCGGGGAGGGGTTGGGGGTGGGGTGTTAGGGAATGAGTGCAAGAGGTCTATTGAAAAGCATCTTCAGCTAAAGTGCGAGCAATAACATTATGCTTGATAAAATGCTTTCAGAACGCTTTACCGAAGCCCTTACCTACGCTACACAACTTCACGCCAACCAAGTTCGTAAAGGTTCGGGTGTTCCTTATATCGCTCATTTGTTAGGTGTTGCCAGTATTGCCTTAGAATATGGGGCAAATGAAGATGAAGCGATCGCAGCAGTATTACATGATGCCATCGAAGACCAAGGTGGAGCGACAACCAGAGAAGAAATTCGCCGTCGCAATGGAAGCCAATGTAACAGCAATTGTCGATGGTTGCACTGATTCTGACACTACACCCAAACCACCTTGGCGACAACGTAAAGAAGCATATATTGCTCATATTTGCACAGCATCGCCATCGGTGTTACTTGTTTCTGGAGCCGATAAACTCTACAATGCTCAATCGATTCGCAAAGATTATCGCATGTTGGGCGAATCACTTTGGCAACGCTTTCATGGTGGCAAAGAAGGTACTCTTTGGTATTATCGATCGCTTGTAGATACTTTCCGCAAGACTGGCGAAATCCCCATGATTTGGGAATTAGAACAAGTGGTTTCAGAAATAGAAGTTTTGGCTGGTTGCGGTGACAGTCAACACCTTAGAAGGGTGTAGCGTTGTGCGTACAAAGCAGACAACCCGGGCTAGAATCATATAGCCTACGCAGGTAGGCTTTGTTTGTATAGCCTCAGGCTTATAGCCTGTAGGTCAAATGATATACCCGCATCAATCTCCAGGTGGGTGAGGAATAGTAATTGAACCAAATTCGGTTGACTTGCCGTTTTTAATGGCATCGAAAGTACCTTTAATAGTACCTGCGATCGGCACAGCAACAAGTGTTCCCAACAACCCAGCAATCTCAAATCCCATCAAAATAGAAACGAAAATCCAGATAGGATTAAGTCCGATAACATCGCCGAGTAATTTAGGTGCTATCAAATTATCTTTAACCTGCTGCAACAAAACCGCTGCTATTGCGACTTGAATTGCTAGCGACCAACTTTGCAGCAACACCAAAATTACCACTAAACCGATACCAAGAGATGCCCCAATAAAGGGAATCAGTTCGGAGATGCCAATAAGTATGGCAAACAACAAAGCAAACGGCACCTTGAGAATCAAGAAAATCGGGGTGAGACAAACTATCATAAACAGCCCCAGCAAAAGTTGGCTGAGGAAGAAGTTGTGGAAATTGAGTCGTAAAGATGTAATTAAAGGGACTCGAATGTTAGCCGGTAGAAGATTAACCATACCAAGCCAAACGCGATCGCCATACAAAAGCATGTAAAATGCCAGCACGACTATTAACACCATATTGAGTAATCCTGATAGCAGCGTCCCAGCCACCCCCACAGCACTAGAGGCTAGTTGCTGCACCACGTTTTGAATACTGGCATTGATTTGATTACTCACAACCCTTAAATCTAATGGTAAACGCCGCTGTCTCGCCAAAACCTCAAACTGCTGTAGGTTTTCTTGACTAGCGCTTAACAAACCAGGAATCTTATTTAAAAGTTGAATTGTTTGGTCAACTACTATCGGCACTAACGTTACACCCAAAATCACAAACAGCGTTAAAGCTGCTAGCAAAACTATAATTACCGCCTGAGTGCGCGTAATTCGAGCGCGTTCAAAAAACTTTACTGGATAATTTAGTAAAAAAGCAAGAATCGCGGCGACGATTAAAATGGTAATTGGATGCTGAAATAACTGATAAAACTGAGATACTAACCAAATATTCAGAGCGATAATCGGACCGCTCAGACCATAGAATAATAGACTTTTAACAGAGGCTGAACGGCGCATATTATGCAATCTTTTTTGACAGAATAGGTAAGACTCAGCTGGTGCTGATGAATATGATAGATATTTTTAACAAAGGTGTGTAAGCCTAGCTCATAAAAAGGAAGCAAATCATCATGGATAAAACTATAGCTGACCTTCGCAAAGATTATACCTTGGAAGGTTTGAGCGTCTCGGAAGTTGATTTTAATCCTTTTAGACAGTTTAAAAAATGGTTCTCACAGGCACTAGATGCCCAACTTCCCGAACCGAATGCCATGACTATTGCCACTGCTACACCAGAGGGCAATCCGTCGGCAAGAATGGTGCTACTGAAAGATTTTGATGAACGGGGTTTTGTTTTTTACACTAACTATAACAGTCAAAAAGGACAAGAATTAGCCGAAAATCCCCAGGCTTCTCTTGTTTTTTGGTGGGCTGAACTAGAACGCCAACTCCGTATTTCTGGGCGGGTAGAGAAAGTTTCTGAATACGAGTCAAATGAGTATTTTCACAGTCGCCCGTTAAATAGTCGCCTGGGTGCGTGGGCATCTAATCAAAGCGAGGTGATAGAAAACAGAGAAGTTCTTGAGCAACGCTTGCAAGAACTTCAGGTAAAGTATGAAAATCAAGATGTGCCGCGACCGCAGCACTGGGGAGGGGTGCGAGTGATCCCCACAGAAATTGAGTTTTGGCAAGGACGCCCTAGCCGCTTGCACGATCGCTTGCTTTATACTTGCTTGGATAATGGAAGTTGGAAAATAGAGCGTTTGTCACCTTAATCGTTTTTGTCTAACCAAGGTGGTATTGTACCTAAATCGTTTTCGTCTAACCAAGGTGGTATTGTACCTAATAACTTGGCTGGTTCTATTCCACGAGAACCACCCGGCTCAGTTTTGCGAGGTTTGCCAGTGTTTGGCGGATTGATGTCTCTTTCGGAACCACCCTTTTGTTCTTTATTTTTGTCATCGCTCATTTTATACTCTCCTTATT
>CASBQC010000228.1 GCA_949127805.1 Nostocales cyanobacterium PMM_0081 | reverse complement strand
CTGCGGCTGACGGGGTTGGTGGTGAAGCGTGATGGCAAGTTGCGGATTTATAATCGCATTTACGCTGAGGTATTTAATCAAGAATGGTGTGAGAAAATACTGGCAAAACTGCGTCCCTACTCTGATACGTTGAATGCTTGGGTTGCTTCTGACTATCAAGATGAGTCGCGTTTGTTGCGGGGACAAGCTTTGCAGGATGCTCAAAGTTGGGCTGCGGGTAAAAGTTTGGCTGATTTGGACTATCAGTTTTTTACTGCTAGCCAGGAAGCGGAAAAACGAGATATGAAAATTGCTTTGGAAATTCAAAAAGAAGCTACAGAAAAAGCAAATCAGATATTGTTTAAAGCTCAGAGTAAAGCAAAACTGACAATCCATTTTGGTTTTCTCACAGGTAGCATAGGCGTTTTACTAGCATTAGCTTCCATGTTTATAGTTTTCTTACCAAGCCTAGCTTTTATTTTCAATGATAGGGGGTTTAACAAATATGAACTCGGAAATATTAAAGATGCTATACATGACTACGAATTGGCATTAATGCTGAAACCAGATTATGTGCCAGCTTTATATAACCAAGGATTAGCTTACGAAGACTTAAAAGATTTTAATAAAGCTAGTAGTAATTATGAATATGTTATTTTGAAAAATAAAAATTTTGCTCCAGCTTATAACAACTTAGCTCGCTTGTATATTACTCAGAGACGAGACTATCTCGCAGCTGTGAAACTTCTTGAGCAAGCTTTGCAATTGCCTGAACAAAAGAACTTAAATGCAGAAGACCTAGCAGCATATAAGAATGTCGAGTACGCTATGCTCAAAAATTTGGGTTGGGCGCAGTTTGGGCTGAGACGTTACTCGGCGGCTACAGCAACTCTCAACCGAGCTATTACTTTAGATAATCAACGAGGTTCGGCATACTGTCTGTTAGCACAAGTCCTAGAAGTAACCGATAAAAAAATTAAGCCAGAAGAAGACTGGAAAAGGTGTTGGCAGTTCGCAGATCCAAACCATCCAGATGATAAAGAATGGCTCATCTTAGCAAGACAACGTTTGAAAGTGTGATTGATGTTTTCTGGTCTGGAGATAAAAATATTCGCAACAAAGTACCCTAAAGGGTAGTGTGCCAGATAAATTAAGTACTATACAATACAAATCAGAGATTTATCAGCCAAATTCTGTCAACCAGCTTGAAGAAGAAAGGAGATATGTTTGTGCATACGAAAATATTCACTGCAATTGGTTTAAATTTGGTTTTGACATCTGCTGTAGTTACAAATGATGTTCATAACGTTCAAGCACAGCAAAGATTTGGAAACTGTGGGCGTCTTTGTTCGACTCGGTACGAGAGAGCTCGTATTGGTTTGGGTCGCACGGAGTTAATTGAACAGATCGAAGCTTTGATAAAGCAGCGACTAGCTACAGTCGATGATTACCTTCGACTAGGTGATGCTTGCAAACAAGAAGGAAATTACGATTTGGCTCAACAGCGTTTATCTCAAGGACTAGAACTGGCAAAGAAAAATGGCGATGCAGAAGGACAAGCGATAATCAATCAACGGCAACGAGAAGTTATCATCCCGCAGAGGCAAATCGATCCCTCACGGATACAAATAAATCCATCACGGTTACAGATTCGACAGCAATAGTAGAAATATCCTAGCTTTTAAAGAGCGATCGCTCTTTAGTTTTGTTATAGTCAGCGATTTTATATTGTGGGGGAGGTGCGATCACTCTTTATGTTAGAAGTAAATCAACTACTCTGGGCAACGACCTATGAAAGCTGATGAATACCCTTTTGTTCAAGAATTAATTACAGACAAAAAAGGTCAAGTTCTCAAAGTTGTTTTAGAGTTTGAAGAATATCAGCGGTTGTTAGGAGCTATTGAAGATGAGGAATTAATCCGTGCGATGCAAGCATTTATTGGTGAAACTCCTTTGAATATGAAGCAAGCGCTTGAGAAACTCGAACAGTTTTAAAAGCGATTAAAATCGCGGCTACACAAACAAAGTCCACCTTCGTGGACTAATAAAAAATCAAGACTTTTATAACCTGCGGAGGCAGGTTTTGTCTGTATAGCTGCGATTTATAATCGCCAGGATACATAAAAATTAGCTTTTATAGTGGAGGTTTGAATGAAACCAAACTTTGAAACAATGTCCACAAAGGAATTAAGGGCTTATATTCTAACCCATCGACAAGATACAGAAGCTCTAAATGCTCTATTTAATCGTCGTAGTCCTGACTCGGAAGCAGTTTGGTTTCACCCACCCCAATCGGAAGACGAGCATCAACAACAATTTGAATTATTTAAAAGTATTGTAAGTCAGAAACAGGCAAATAAGAGCAGTTAAATAAGAGCGATCGCCATTTTTGTCGAATTAGGCGATCGTCTATTTTACCAAGTCGTTCTACTTAACCTGATAAATAACGACAGCCTCGATTTTTCTAACCACAGCTTCAACGTTAGTAACGACAGCCTCGATTTTTCTAACGACAGCCTCGATTTTTCTAACCACAGCCCCGATTTTTCTAACGACAGCCTTGATTTTTCTAACCACAGCTTCAACGTTAGTAACGACAGCCTTGATTTTTCTAACCACAGCTTATAAGTAACTACGCAAAATTAATTACAGTCATTGCGAGCGAAGCGAAGCAATCGCAAGGGCTGGGATTGCTTCATTTCGCTTCGCTGCATTCGCGGCGGACATTGTGTAATTAATTATGTTTACCTACTTATCGTAGTAAATCCCAGACTTAACATACTGCACACGAAGATCCCCAACTTGTTTGAGAAGTCGGGGATCTATATCGTTTAATTAGGTTGATTTAATTATTTGGTTTACGAGTTTTTAATTACGATAGTGACGAACTACTTCTGCAACAGACCAAGCTTGAGCGATCGCACCTCTGGGATGATGAGGTTCATCACCATCAAAAATTTCCGAAATTGAGCCAATACAAGCATCAGAAAGAAAGTGATCTAACAACGGTTGCCAATCAAAGGGCAGAGGTTCTTCTGGGTAAAAACGTTCCCAAGCGCGGATAAATGGACCAATTAGCCAAGTCCAAACGGTGCCTTGATGATAAGCGCGATCGCGTTGTTCGGGGTTGCCTAAATATTTGCCGATATATTCGCGATCGCTTCTATCAAGACTGCGAAGACCATAGGGAGTAAGCAAGCAGGATGTTGCTTTATCAAGTATTTGACGTCCCTGCTGTTGAGAAAAGCCACAATGACGCAACGAGAGCGCTAAAACTGCATTTGGACGAATTTGAGAATTTCGGCGATCGTCTGGCTCAATTGTGTCGTACAAATAGCCTAGCTGCGGATTCCAAAACTTTTGTAGAGAAAATTGTACCTGTTTGGCTTGCTCAATATAACGTCGTGCCTGTTTAACTAAGCGCGTTGATTCCGCTGGTGGTTGTTGTTCGCTTAATATTTCTGCCCACCGAGAAGCCCAACATAAAGCAGAATACCACAGCGCGTTGATTTCCACCGGCTTACCGCGACGGGGAGTTACAGGTTGTCCCCCAACCACCGCATCCATCCAGGTGAGAGCTTCGTTACGAGTATCCCAACTAACCAGCCCATCAGTGGAATCAACCTGGATATTATACCGCGTACCGCCGACAAAGGCTTTGTGGATTTGCTGTACCACAGGATATTGTTGTGCCAAAAATTCCCAATCTTGAGTAGCTTCTAAGTAAAGTCCTAAAGTTTCAATCCACCACAGCGCTGCATCGATACTATTATAAAACGGTTCCTGACCAGCATCAGGAAATGCGTTGGGAATCAAGCCATAATGACAGTAACGCCCAAAAGTTTCCAAAACTCCTTTTGCCAGTTCAAAGCGCTGCGGAACCAACGCTAAACCCGGTAAAGCAATCAAAGTATCGCGTCCCCAATCATTGAACCAATGATAACCAGCAATCACAGTCGGTCCTGCAATTGAGGCTCGATAAACGATAAATTGATCGCTTGCTCGTAGTAGTTTTTGCCAAATTGGAGATGCTCCCGTACAGACGCGATTAATCGCGTCTGTACAAAAGTGGGGGGATGGGGAAAGGG
>CASBQC010000227.1 GCA_949127805.1 Nostocales cyanobacterium PMM_0081 | reverse complement strand
GAATAGACATAGAAGTAGAAATTAATTATGCGTTGCCCGAAACCCTTGTAAAGACGAAGCATGTGGAACGTCTCTACGTATGACTCTGGAGATGTCTAATAGACTCTACATTCTTTTTCACTTCTTGTGTCTATGGTCTTTGATGTTCTTATTTAGAATTACTATATATTAGCCCGGACAAGAAGGTAAAGACTTGTGGGCATAATTACAATCGAAATCATCCAGTGCTTCACGACTAGATGGATGGCTACGGGTAGTATATAAAGGTGCGCTCTTTCGATCTGATTTGCTACTCCAAATTTTTAGATAATATTGAGTATTATCTGTGGATCGCCAAAGTTGATATTTATAATCGCCACCACCACCATTACTAATTAATGAATCAGCCATTGCTATACTTGATGTAGTTAGCATTGCTGCTGTAGTTATCAGGAAAAGAATACTCTTTTTAAATATCATTTTTTGATTACCAAAGATTACATTACTTTTATATCCTTAATAAATCATCAAATAAGTAAGTTAATTTAAATAAATCATAAATATATCATGAATGTAAGAATCTAGTTTTAAGAAAAACTAAGAGTTATTACAGAAATTATTACAGTTTTTCTGTAAAGCTACGTAGTCAGGACTGAAGTCCTTCTCTTATAAGATGAGTAGTGAAAACTGCATTGGTTCTAAATCAAGTTTAGCGTTTACCCAATCGGTAAGCATAGAAAGCGAATTTCTGAACAAAAGCGAGAAACTGCTAGTTCACTGAGGAGCATCCCAATTTGGAAGAAATAAAAGAAGAAAGATAATTGGCGATCAATCATCGCGAATTATCTTTCTCTTCCGTCTTTATGCACGCATTGGGATGCTCCCCGTACTTCTGCCTTTTCAAACCGTTTGGGCAGGACAGCTTGCGCGTGTGAAAGGCGATCGCCTTCTATATTATCCTTGCTTAATAGGGTGTCAAACAATGCTCTTATTTGTTGTCGTTAACACCTACGCCAACAAGGGCTTGGAGTTATTCATCTTCGTCTCCTGAAGGTCGTTCGCTGTCGCTTTGTTGCGCGTTCCACTCCAGAACTATGCGCTCCAACATCTCAGACTGCTTACAGTTATTAACATAGGCGTACATTTTAATCAACTGTCTCACTTTAGGACTAATGCTGCTTATATCGAGTTGGTTATTTTCTGCCATGTTGATTAACTCTTAGTGTCTATTACATATGTTGAACTATTAAACTTTATCTGTTGCAATAAGGTCTGTTAATAGCGAACACTCACCCGTAATTGCGTTCTAATAAACGTAGCCATAGAAGAATGATTTATACAAAACTACTTGTTGTTATAGGACTCAAATATGAGTCCTATAACAACGATCCTAACTAGCGTCGTTAAGAGGCTCAACCGAATAATCAAATGTTTAAATCGCGCAAAGCTAAACGAATTTGCTCCAACCGTCTGCGGTTGACACCGAGGTCTGACTCTCCAATGCGAGATGCCGAGCGCATATGAATTATGTTTTCGTTGGGAGGAAAATAAAACTCTACGTCATCAATAAATTTAAAGATGCGGCTTTTGCTCGTAGCATGAATTTGACACTCCCCGCCGTAGAACGGACGGGGATTCTTGGTTCAACGAGACCACTTAAACTAGATACCTTGCAGTGTCTAGCCCAGAGGTGGGACTCTCCCCAAGCGACTTTGGGTATGCCCTACCCTAGAAGCGATTGCTCCAAGTTCTTTTTTATTTGAAACGAAAATGTTTCAAAATACTGTTTGTCTAGCTCCTCTGAATCTTTTACCTACTGCGAGGTGGAGTCTAGAAAAATGCAGTAGAACCGCATAGATTCAATTTTCAAGGTTCAGTGCAATGCCGTTAGGCAGCTAGGTTTTTTAAGTGGTTGATTACCTTTTCCACTGATATCAGTATACATCAAAAGCCGTCCTAGAACGACGGGGCTTTAGACCCATTTTTTCGGTAATTATCCGTCTGTTCTATAACGGATGTGCGGGGAACAACAGTGAGAACTTTTTGTAAAATTTCTCTTGCTTTATTTCGGTCTACATGATGATAAATCGGGTCAATAGCATGTTTGGCATCAGCACCAAGACTTACAACGCAGTTTTGAGAAGCTGGACAATCGGTAAGATGACCGTTAGTCACTCCCAAGCCAACTGGGGAAGCCCAAGTAGCAGTAGGAAATATTAAACTACCAGTCAGCGTCAGAAATATTGCAAGGGCGATCGCTGTTAGCAAACGGGACATTATAAATTTACTCCTCAAGGTTTAACTAGTACTGTTTAATTATTTTCCGTCATTTGAACCCAATTAAGTGCTTGTTCGTGGGGGCAGCATCCCAATGCGTGCATAAAGACCGAAGAGAGTTAAAGTGTAAGGAAAAGAGCGATAACGAAACGTTGCTGCCAAAGGCAGATCGCATAAACATGGGTAAACAAACTTTAGGTCTGGAACAACATATTTATGATTACTTGCAGTCAGTATCTCTGCGAGAGTCAGAAATTTTACAGCAATTACGTCACGAAACAGACCAACATCCACTTTCACAAATGCAAATTTCTCCCGAACAGGGACAATTTATGGCATTGCTGGTGCAGTTAATGGGTGCAAATAAGACGTTAGAAGTAGGGGTATTTACGGGGTACAGTTCGCTGATAGTTGCATTGGCGTTACCACCATCCGGTAAAGTTGTCGCCTGTGATGTCAGTGAAGAGTATACTGCGATCGCACGCCGTTATTGGCAGCAAGCAGGTGTGGCTGATAAAATTGACTTGCACATCGCTCCAGCAATGGATACTTTAGATCGATTGCTAGCAAATGGAGAAGCGGAAACCTTTGATTTTGCTTTTATTGATGCAGACAAAAGCAGCTACGACGGCTATTATGAACGAGCATTACAATTAGTGCGTCCGGGTGGATTGATAGCGATCGATAATGTATTATGGTCAGGGCGCGTCGCCTATCCCCAAGTGCAAGACAAGAGAACTAACACGATTCGCGCCCTAAATCAAAAGCTACATCAAGACTCACGAATTATTCTTAGCTTAGTGCCGATCGCTGATGGTTTGACTTTGGCGTTAAAGCTTCCCCAGTCTTCTTTTTAGCTAATTGTAACTGGCGCGGCGGTAGTGGTACAACCGTAATCTTTTTGCCTCAGTAAGGCTATCAAAATAGTCTGAGCAAGAAATGCCTAATTCATATTTTGGCGAAGCTTTATCTTAGGCAAAAAGCCTGAGCAACAACATCTAAGTCACGCACACTCCAATTAGCGATCGCCCTTTACATCTACATAATCTTTTCAAAAATTAAAAATGAGTTCTACATACATTATTTTGGCAGTTTTTGATCCCTATTTTTTCCAACTTGGTGAGAAAATTGATTATTATTTGACCAACTTTTAATTAACAAACAATATTTTAATAACCTTTTGATTGTCTCGTCTTTACTCTTCAACTCTAATCTTAATAATGAGTAATAAATGCAGCAGATGCCTCGAAACTAGTAATCTACCACATTAGTTTTGAGGGGTTAGAAGTGCTCATATTCCCGACTTCTTGGAGAAGTCAGGGATATAACAGCCCATCAAAATTAGTGTGGTAGATTACTACTCACCTAATCATCAAATTCTTCAGGATCATATAAGATGAGATCACTATTTAGCTTGAGCCGGTTGGCTACAGCAGCTTCTGTTGCTGCTTTGACTATGGGTTTTGCTTTTATTGCCCAGCCAGCTCAAAAAGCCTCTGCTCAACTCGTAGGTTCTGGTGCAACCTCCATTGCACCCTTAATCGAACACTGGTTCACCTCTCGGGGTCATACCTACAGGGCTATTGGTAGCGGTGCAGGTCGTATACAGTTCCCGGACGGCGAAACTGACTTTGTAGTTACCGACTTAGTTCTCCCTAACGTTCCTGGACAAGTGGTAATCAACCCAGTGAACCTTTCTGTTGGCTTTGCTTACAACGTACCTGGATTCAATGCTAGTCTGACCTCAGCGCAAATTTGTGGCATCATTGATGGCAGCATCAACACATGGGATCAAGTGGGTGGACCAGAAGGTTTGCCTATCAACTTC
>CASBQC010000226.1 GCA_949127805.1 Nostocales cyanobacterium PMM_0081 | reverse complement strand
GGTCTACAATCAGTGGTGGGTACTACGAACTAGAAGTGAAATTATGAATTATTAATTATAAATTATGAATTATTTTGACAAATTACTCCTGGTACATTTTCCGCTAAATTAACAAATCGCATTTCCGCTCTTAGCAAAGCTTCTTCGGTTTGCTTGCGTTGGCTAATGTCAGTCAGCATTATTAATGAGCCGATAAACTCACCTTGCTGATTTAAAATACAATTGGTGGAAGCGATCGCCCATAAATTTGATTTATCTTGACGTAGAAAGCGAAAATCAAATTGCTGCTTAATTCCTGGTTGACGCTGTTCGATGTGTTCTCTAACTTCAGCATGAAGCGACTCATCGATAAAATCAAAGATGGAACGTTGCAACATTTCCTCACGAGTGTAGCCAAACATTTCGGCTAGACGCTGATTTACATATTCTGTTCGCGCTTCTGCGTCAAGAATGCAAATTCCTTCACTTGCAGTCTCTAAAATAAAATGATAACGCTTTTCGCTGCTGAGGAGCGATCGCATACTCATCTGCACCTCTTTTTTAGACTTGTGTAGTGGGCAATCCCCAATGAATTGGGAAGCCTACACTGACCTGACGGTACAGTGTAGGTAGTTCACTAAGATAAGCCGATGTTACAACCGCGACCTCTGCCCCTGACTGCTGCAACACGCAAGCGAGATATTCACACATATCTGCGTCATCGTCCATAACTAAAACTCGCACCCCAGAGAGGGCATATTCACTCCGAACTGGGCGTTGCTGAATCTGGGTATGAAAATGATTCAAAAAGCTTTTAATCAAAACCCCACGCGACAGTTAAGCCAAGGTGGATTTAGAGATGTTCCGGCAAGCTACTGGGCAGGTTCGGCAATTCAGGAAGCTTATGAAACCGGATTTATGTCAGGATATCCGAATAACAACTTTTTGCCAAATCAGCAAATTCCCAAAGTTCAGGCGATCGTTGCATTGACAAATGGTTTGGGTTTGAATGCTGGGGATACGACAATAAATGTCCTGAGTACTTACTACTCAGATGCTTCAGAAATTCCAGCTGACGCTGTCAACAACAGCTGCGGTGAATGCAGCTTTTCTCAATCAAACTGATGTCGGACTGCTGTTTGGAGTTGGTTTAAACTTTTAATTATGTAGTAAGCACTTCAGTGCTTTCTTTCAAGCGCTGAAGCGCGAACTTACGGTTTTTACCAATTCCACATAACTGAATTGTCGTCTAAATGGTCGGTGACAATGCGTCCGATCGCATCGATTTCTTGAAGTTCATCAACAGAAAGTTTGATGTCAACAGCTTTGGCATTAGCGATCGCCTGAGAGGAGTTTCGCGCACCAGCGATGGCATTAGCTTGGGGTTGGGCAATTAACCATGATAGTGCTAATTGAGCTAAACTACAATTGTGGCGATGGGCGATGGGACGCAATTTATCTAAAGCTTGTTGGGCACGTTGATAATTTTCGCCTTGAAATAGTTTGTTTTTAGCACGATTATCTTGGGGGTCAAATTTATGATCCGCTCCAAATTTACCTGTTAATAATCCCTGCGCTAAAGGTGAATAAGCAACGATAGAAATATTGTTTTCTACACAATATGGTACTGCGTCTTTTTCTACTTGTCGCCAGAACAAAGAATAAGGCGGTTGTAAACTATCAATGCGTCCACACTTCGCGGCTTCTTCTAATTGAGCGCGGGAGAAGTTAGAAACGCCAATTGCGCGAATTTTTCCTTGCTCTTTCAGATGATTTAGGGCTTTCATTGTTTCCTCAATCGGCACATTTTCGCTATTAAAAGTGCCAGAGGGCCAATGAATTTGGTAAAGGTCAATATAATCTGTTTTCAGATTTTTCAGAGAGCGATCGCACGCTTCAATTACTAAATCATACTTGAGATGGTTGGCAAAAACTTTTGTGGCATACTCAACGCGATCGCGCACGTCTGATAAAGCTTCAGCTACAATTTGTTCTGAATGTCCTTCACCATATACCTCAGCGGTGTCAATTGTGGTAATACCCGCTTCAAATGCTGCTCTTATAGCTTTGATTGAGTCAGCATCCTCAATTCCTACCCACATTTTTTTACCCGCTTGCCAAGTTCCCATTAAGATGGGTGTGATTTGTACGTCTGATGTCCCCAACCGTCGCTTTTCCATGTTTAATTCCTGAGTGATTAGGCTTTTTTTATTTTATGCATATGTTCTCATTTTCTCTTCTAATTTTCAAGTAAAAAAGCTATTATACCTGGACTTAGACAACGCGGTACAGCTTTTCTCAGATTTAATTAACTACGTCAATTTCTTGCCTTCGACTTTTACTTTGCATTCCGCGTCATAGTGAAAAATAATATTTGCGCTATGAAGCGACTATTTGTTTAAACGCGAATTTGGAATTAAAGCGAAGCAAAAGTCAAATAAAGTTGTACTTCTTAACACAATTATTTTTTATCAAATTGATATTTTTAGTACTTATTCAGATGTATATTTTGAAAACAATGCTATTATACTAATCTGCTAATTTTTTCATTTGCAACAGAAATAAATGGAGCTTTGGCAGAATTATTGATTAAGTTCTCTATGATTTGTGACTGGGTTAATTTTCATATTGTTAAGTGGCGATGTTTGACGCAGATCCGCTGCCTTGTCTAAGTATAGCGCGAGAGTAAATGTACTCGATGTTAGTCTTTCGATGAAAACACTACTAAGTATTTATGCCAACAACTACAATTCATGCTCTCAAAGAATGGGCAGTTGCCGTCAAAGCCTTAGAACAGGGCGAAACAATTATGCTACTACGTAAAGGCGGCATTCATGAACAAGGTGGACGTTTCCAAGTTGCTCATGAGGAGATTTTGCTTTACCCAACTTATGAACATCAACAGGCTTTTATGCTCAAAGCTGAGTATGGCAAAGATGTACAGCCTGTGACATCTGGTTGGCATCCAGAAACAGTGGCGATCGCCAGTTGGGCAGAAATTACTGATATTTTACCAGTTAGTGATGAATTGATCGTCAAAGCCTTACTGCCATTTCACATATGGAATGAGTATTTTATTAGCGATCGCCTCATATGGAAACCGCGTCAACCGCTTTACATTCTTCTGCTGCGGACTTACAAATTACCCAAAGTGCAAGAAATTCCCTATCGCCGAGAATACGGCGGTTGTAAATCATGGATTGATTTGGCACAGACGATTAACTTGCAACCCGCTGAACCCGTTTTATCTGACTTTGCCTACACTCAACTAGTAACAGAAATTCGCAGCATTGTTGGTGACAAGCTGTATGCACCATCATTTTGACATCATGTGGAAATAGGGGAACTAGGAAGAGAGATTTTCTCAAGTGGTGAAGCGCGATTTCACCACTTTTTCTGTTTGTAAAATAAAGGTTGAGGACACTTGCAATCTTCTTTGCAGGTTAATTTTTGTTAATAAATAGTAGCTTCTAATACATACACTGAGGAAAACCGCAGATAAGATTAGAGAAATCTTAACCTTGGGGAAATCCCAGGTAAAGATTTTTGTTATCGCTGTTTTCTGGCAGCTTTGGGATGCCCTGCATCTATTGTTAATTGCAAAGATTCCTAGAAATATTGAATTCGACATCAAGGCAGAAAACTAGGCAAATAAAAATTACCCCGAAAGGGTGATGCTACACTTGACATAAGTCTGTAATTATGCATTTAAAGTAAATACGAGGAGTTTGCCATGCATCGACAAATGTGCTGGTTATCTAAGTTTGGCGGCGATGGAGAGAAAATTTTACATTTGCAGACTGGACCTAATCAACCTTGGCGTCCTTACACAGCTTTTGGGCAATATGCAGTACCGGATTATAAAATACAAGGCGGTTCTTTGGGTTGGGCAACTTACCAAAAGCTTTTGAAAGCAGGCTGGACTCTAGTACATAGTGCACGGGCAAACGAGTTTAGCAGCTACTCGGCTGAAGTTAAAAGTTAAAAGTCACGAATAACTCCTAACTTTTCAAAAGCCTCTAGGGGAACCTTCACCACGGGGATCGGCAGCTCCCTCTAAGGTTCCATCGGGTGTGACAACGATCGCATTACCATTACCCCAAGGTGTAATTTCCTTAATATTTTGTCCGCGACGCCGTAAATCTTGCAGAGTCACAGCATCCAAACCCCAAGGTTCGGTTCGCAACTCATCGGGAAGCCATTGATGATGTATGCGTGGAACAGAAACAGCCGCACCTGCATCCATGTTGTATTCCAAAACGTTGAGGATGACTTGCAGCACTTGGGTAATAATGGTACCACCTCCCGGCGCACCCACCGTCATGCGGAGGCGATTATTTTCGGTGATAATTGTCGGAGTCATGCTGGATAAAGGAGTTTTGCGGGGTGCGATCGCATTTGCTTCATTACCGGGCAAACCAAAAGCATTTGGTACTCCCGGTGCAGCTGCAAAATCATCCATCTCATCATTTAGCAAAATACCAGTTCCCGACGCCACCACCCCAGAACCAAAACCATAATTTACCGTAAAAGTCAAACTAATCGCGTTACGCTGTTCATCCACAACGTTAATGTGGGTAGTTTCCGGAGACTCGTAGCGAAGACGAGGGGATGAAGAGGACAAGGAAGACAAAGTGAATTTTCTCCCCCCTCTCCCCCTC
>CASBQC010000225.1 GCA_949127805.1 Nostocales cyanobacterium PMM_0081 | reverse complement strand
CCCCCTCTCCCCCTGCTCCAGCGTCACCCAATCGACAGTTGCAGTCTGATTACTACGCAGTGCTTCACTTGGTAAAGGTGGTAAACCTCCACGTCCGGTAATTATAAATACATCGCCTCGACTTGCTGGGCAACCTTGGGCAATTAAACGACTTTGGTCAACAACATCGCGGGATAATTCTACTAATCCACGAGTGGGGTCTAGATTCGGTGTATTGATTTGCACATTCCCACTTAAAGAAGGATTTGCTCCAGTAGCCGTGATGTCACTTTCTAGAGTCGGAGCATTCCGGAACTGAGTACCAAAAATACCAAAAGCATTGATAGTCACATTTCCACCGCGAAAATTAGCAGAATTGGCACTAATATCGCTATTTTCACTCTTGACGGCGACGATAAAACCATTTTTGGCATTGATATTAATGTTGCCGCCTGTGATATTATTGCCTCTGGCGTTGGTGGTGATAGCACTGCCTCGACGCAATATTAAATTAAGAGAGCGCAGGTTGATATTTCCCTCTCCTGCTCTGGTTTCAGCCGTGAGTTTTCCTTGATTATCTAGCAATAACACACCAGAGGTAATCTCTAAGTTGCCTGCCCTCCGTGAACCAGTACTGCTTACACTAACTGCTGCTCGATCCCGGACAGTCAATTTGTTAGTATTAATTCTCAAGTCACCAGCACTACCAGAACCCTCGCTTGTAGCTAGCAAGGTACTCGAAACAATCTGACCATTCCCATCGATGCCGGTGCCAGTCACTGTCACAGAATTCGAGGCATTTATATCTAATCTCCCTGCCTGACCTGTACTACCGTTAATCGCAGCAGTTGAGATGCTTGCACCGTCTTGGACAAGCAAACGTTGTGTGTTGACTATTAAGTCCCCTGCGTTGCCTGTGGCTGTTGTCGGTCCGGTCCCGTTTTTGGTCTCAGCAACCAGACCACTAGGTAAATTAATAGTATTATTTCGTCCAGATCGACCGCTGGCTTCTACAGATTTAGAGGCATCTATTCTCAAAGTCCCTGCATTACCTGCACTAATGGTACTAGTTAATATTCGCCCTCCATCAGTGAGAATCAATTTACCGGTAGAAATATTCACTGTTCCAGCATTCCCAGCATCATTGTTAAGACCGAGACTCTGAGTACCTAAGCTTGTATAAAATCCTTCACCCAGTAACTCCACTGATTCAGAAGCATCCACTGTTATGTTCCCTCCCGCTCCAGAACCACTGCTAGACGCATCTATAGTTCCACGATTACGGACAATCAACTGTTTCGTTTCAATTTTTATGTCACTCGCTGCTCCGCTTTCCAAAGTCCCAGTCCTTAATTGGCTTTTGTCAGTTACTTCTACAGAGCCAGATGCTTTGATTACCAGAGGTTGACCTGGTTTGTGTCCCAGAGTAAACCCCCCTACTTGTGAATCGTCAGCGATCGCAATATTTCTGCCACGCAACTGAATAGCCCCATTGCCTACACCACTTGTATCAATTCTAGCTGGGTATAGTTGAATATCTTGGAAGTTCTGCACGCCATCATATCCCAACATCCAGCCCTCGGCAGCTGGGATCAGTCTGACGAGACTCTTAGGGGCAACACTCCCTAGCTCAATTCGTCCGGCTTTTGCTCCTAGTATGCCATCCTTTATGAATACATCACCACCCAATAGAGCCAAGGTTTTACCAGGCATAACTCCTAGTGTAGACCCCTCAATTTGAATAGACTGAGCATTTTGCCCGAATTGCAGACCGATGGGAACACTTACAGTTAGTAGTGGTGGTGTTTTAACATTAGTAGCACTAAATTGTGTGCCATCAGCAAATATGAGATTACTGGCTGTACTCGTGACAAACGAACCGCCGAGATTCAATCTGGCATTCGGTCCGAAAACAATTCCTTGAGGATTAAGCAAAAATAGATTAGCAGAACCGTTGGTTTTGAGGAAGCCATCTATATTAGAGATTGAGCCACCCGTTACCCGGCTAATGATATTTTGAACATCCAAGTCATTAGTAAAAAAAGCCGATCCACCTGTGGGTACAGACAATTCTCTAAAACTATGAAAAAGATTGTTTCCAACTCGATTTCCATTAGTAATAGTAAAGTCGAGATTATTGGTGGTTAAAACCTCAGTAGATAAAGTTCCATCTGAGGTAATTTGTGCCTGAATCAGATCGGTTTTGGTTAGAAAGCATAAAAACCCTAAACCAGCAATCCACAAATAGTTAATCTGCTTTCTCATAAATCCTTAATAAAAATTAAATTCAGTACAAATTACCTGTTTATAGTTAACTAGGCAAAAGTTTTCTCAAAACAGTGTTTATCTGCTTCTGCCTAGTTTATCACTGAATTATGTTAGTTACAATCTCGAATACAATACATAGCACCACTGAATAACGTCACCCAATGTCCCATGCCGATATTATTTGGACATGGAACGCACTCCCCCCTGCTTGATGTCGTCGGTTCCTCATCCAGAACCGGAACTTCAAACTTTTCTTGTGGTGGTGAATCTGAAGAGTTTGTATCTTGCGGGATTTCAACGACTTTTAGCTCAATCGGTTCGGATGTGGTAAAAGTCTGAATTGTCGTCTCCTCAGCCCTAGCAATGGGGCTAAACATCAACAAAAATGATAAAGCAAAACCGATGACAAGAGAAATTTTGCGTTTCATGATTTATCTCCTTAGTAGACTTAAGTTTTTTCCTGATATTCGTAACTGCTTAGGACTTATGCATTGACATCAATTTGATTGTGTGCATAATCCCTTACTTGATTTGCTCAACAGAAGTTAAGCATGAATCAGCTTTCCTTCTATATTCTTAATAGGTGTCAGGAAAATCAATTTATGCAGTTTTGGGATTGTGTGGAAAAAATTGCCAGTATTCTGGTAACATCAACCAAAAACACTGAGTTCAGTGCCGTTGATACACGTAAATGTCTCAAAGTCAAGTCCTGAAGTTTTGTTTGACTGCTGTTTGTCGTCTGATAATGCTAGTATCTCCCAGTTAATTCACAAAGAATTAACTGAGAGCATTTCATCTAATATCAAATTGAAATAAACAGCAGAACTAAGCATTTACCAACTGAAATTGGAGAAAACGCTGTTTAATCGACAATAAAATTTACTTTTTAGCCTTTTCTTGACTATACCGCTATTTGAACCTAATTTGATTATTAAAAACAAATCGGTAGAAAGTTACATTTTCTATCTTGAGATAGATGCATAAAAACTGACTGTTCCGTCACGTGCAAAAATACCAGCGTTTGAAAAGATTACCGGACTTTGCTTTCTACATTTTTTAGTTTCTAATAAAAAATAAGGTTTCAAACCTTAATTAAATCGAAGTTCTAGCGTTTGGTTTCGATTATTGTTTTTCGATAGTGACTTTTACATGAAACGCACCTACATGAGATAATATTCAAATCTCTGCCGCAGTTGTTCAACGGTCAAATTCTGAGTCCAGTATTCTACTAAAGCGTGACCAAATGCCCAAGCGTTACGCTCTGGATCAGCTTTATTTTCGAGCAGCAACGACCATAAAGATAGTAAATCAAACTTGCGTTCTTTAGCGTTGTCAGTACTCAAAAGCGAAAAAAGCTCATATGCCATTTGCAATTTACCAATTACTACAGGTAACTGTTCTACGGGAATTTTTTCTGTGAGCAAATATGCTAAATTTGGCGAACCGGTTGACACGGTGGAAATAAACTGAAGGACGGGACTTTTGAGTAATGCAGTTAGTCCTTGAGTAGTTGCCATTTGAAAGGTATAATGGTCGATGATTTTAGCAGCAGCGACAGTGCGGGCTTCTAGGTTACGCAAAAAGCGAGCCAGACGCAGTTGTTTAGCTGGAGCGATCGCACTCACTAATCCCAACGATAGCGCGTCCACACCCCAAGCAACGCGATTTGTTTTCATATCACCAGTAACTACAGGTAAAATTAAATCACAGAATTCACCCAGAAGTTCAGAGCGATATTCAGTAGCTTGACGAATGGCAACTTCTTTTGGGCGATCGCCTTCACCCCAATTATAAGGTGGTTCCCACTCGCGAATCGGACGCAAACGATCCACTTGGGTAACAACCGCAATCATCGGTAAGTCGGCAACATCTGCCTTCATATCGGCAAGAAAGTCTACATCCATTTGCAGAGATGGATCGAGGGCAGGGGTAACTAACAGCAGTAAATCGGCATTCTTGGCATAATCCAGCACAATATCTCGAAAGTCTGCACGGTTGACTTGTTCATAACCTGGTGTATCCCAAAGCGTCAGGGTTTCGCCGGTTTTGCTTTTCCATTGATAATTTTTCAGGCGATCGGTACTGGGTAACACATCCACAGCTGCGAGTTCGGCTTGAAACAACGTGTTAATTAAGCTGCTTTTTCCCGAACCGGTTCGCCCAGCAAGTAGAATATTGACAGGTTTTTGCTCAACTACGGTGGGGGGTTCAGCAACGTTGAGAATTTCTCGCAAAGTTTGAGTTTTCGCCTCTGGTAGCGTCGCTTTCGGCAAATTTGAAGCGGGTAGGGTCGTACCTCCGTAAAGGGCTACAGCTCGCTGACATAAGCTCCTGAGGGCAGTTTCTCGCAGCATTTGACTCAAATTGCCCAAAAGTTGTTCCGTTGCGCGGTTACTGTAACCTTGACTGACTTTTTTCGCCACCGCTGCCACCGGGTTTAACAGCCACTGTGCCCAACTCCATGCCCGCATAAGTTTACGCGCAGATGGTTCCAATTTCTGGTATACTTCATATGCTTGATATGCTTGGGCAATTGTGACTTGATTGAGTGCAGGGGATAACTTCTGCATCCACCGATCTACATCATCCAGTGTTCCCCGAATTAGCGCGTAAGCTTGGGGAACGTAAATGTTAAGCAGAGGATATTTGACTTCCGGATGATAAATGTGGGAAACTGCCACAACTAAATCCTGACATCGTTGCCAAAAGGTTTGCCAATCTTCCCAAATCGGGCGATCGCTTTGGGCATTATTAAGAATTTCTTGCAGTACCGCTTCAGCTTCCGAAACTGCGTTTACATCCTTTGCCACAGATTGCAGTTCTTTATTTACCTCTGCCACAACCGCTTCTATCTGCCCTATTTGCGGTTGAGTCCATTTTACCAGGAGGAATCGCCAACCAACAAACACCAGGGTAAAGACAGCCCAAATCCAGTTGAGATGCCAAACGTGGATTTGCAAACCTGCTGCAATCAGTAAGAAAGTGATGATGAAAGCGATCGGTGTTGCTAAGACGATCCATTGCCACAGTTTTAAGCGTACCATTCTTTGATGCCTACCGGGACTTAAACTTCTTCTACCGCTATTGTGGATCGAAGACTGCTTTATATGTTATCTAGTAGATACTTTAAGAATACATAAAAAATGGCTGCAACTATTGCAAAGTGGGGTAACAGCCTTGCGATTCGGATTCCACATAACAAAAGCAAAGAAGATTCAAATAGCTGAAGGTTCTGAAGTTGAGTTTGCAGTTGTCGATGGAAGTTTGGTAATTAAACCGAGAAAGCTTCATAGGTATTCGTTGTCAGAACTTGTAGAAGCGATATACTTATAATGAGAAAACCTGCCTAGCTTTATTCATGACGATTGTAGAGACGTTCCGGCGGAACGTCTCTACGAGGGTTTTGTAGTAAAATAAGGAGTCTGACCCTCAATTCGGCAGCAACATCTTTGAAGGAAGTCGGGAATCTGATAACCGTAACTCAAACAATTGAATATATCAATCATTGTGGGAGTGTTCAAACTCATAAACATAAAACAGTCGGCTGAACCTTTTCAATTGATATCCAGCGATCGCAAATAAAATTGTACCGCCAATCGCCCACCAAAAACCAGCCGGAGGCATCACGAACGCAGATTGCGCTGCACTTGCGACAGTCCGTGCATCGACAATCACCCCTAAACCAAAGCAGACAACAGCCGCGATATAAGCCAATATAGTTAGACGATTAATATTTTTCAGGGCATTTTGGCAAACAGAGCAATCTTGAGTATGAGTTGTCCAAACATCAAAAAGCTTTTGCTTATCTCGCTCCACTGGGGGGAGATTCGGGTTACAGCTTGAATCCCAAGGGATACCACCACCGGCGCGTTTTTCCAGCCATTGCCGAAAAGCGATCGTCATTTTGTCTTGAGGATTGGGTGTATAAACTGCATTCACCCATTTTCTCTTTTGTTGAGCTATAGTCTTTTCTTGGTAATGTAAAAATACTGCATCTTGGTGGAGGAACAGAGAACCTAACACATGACCTAACCAAGTTGGCATCGGTAGTGCAAAAAATCCAAGACCTTTTGGTGTCTTCAGCGCTTCATTTTTCACTAATACTTGGCATCCAATATGACGACACCATCCAGGACGGGTTGGTGTAGCATACAAAGCGAGAATCAGCTTGCCACCATCCTTAAAAGTTGAGACAATTTTCATGTGAGACGGTGGTTGAAAATCGTGAACCTTTTGCTCGATATCTGGTTCAACAGGTGTGATTTCATAAGCGAATCCTTCCTGAGTAGACATCTGGCGAACTTTAATCATGTCATAGTATTTGGCATCCTGATACCGATTTCCCATAATTCCGTGGTGGGAGACAGGAACATGAGCGGGATCGCAAACGTTTTCCATGAAAAAGTCCCATCCATAAGGAAGGTCACGGACATTCCAAAACAGATGCATTACCCTATGAGAGCCATTTTCCAACTCTGGAATAATTCGTGGTGTCTTCAATTGACTTTCAACTTGTGCCTGGGAACCTGATTCTGACCATACCCACAACAAACCTTGACACTCTTGCGTCGGATAGGCAACTGCACATGATTTAGGATTTGAGCAGTGTTTAGCCTCAGTCTGCTCATCTTTCGATTGGGGAATGCTAACGCAATTTCCTTCAGAATCAAAACGCCAAGCATGATATGCACATAAAAGCGTACCATCAGACTCAACGCGACCTTCAGAAAGAGGGGCTAATCGATGGGGACAAAAATCTGCAAAACAACGCCATTTACCAAAACCGTCTCGCCACAAAACTATATCTTTTCCTAATAACTGCATAGCATGAGGACGAGATGGATCGAGGAATTCAACAACCGCTACAGCATACCACTGCTTCGTCCATTGGAATATTCCTTCTTCTGCTTGAAGTTCGTTATGTATACTTATTTCGGTAGCCATAAGTACTCCTTTGCCCTTAATGATTACACGATCCTAATTGATTTTAATATAAGAGCGATCGCTTTTTTCGATTCCTAGGCAGCGATCGTAAAATAAGCGTTGCTGAATTGACATCTAAACTAGACATCGACCGCTCTTTTATGATGCGTTATCACCAAACCTTTGTAGAGACGTAGCAGTGCTACGTCTCTACATTGATTTTCAACATAGGTTGTCTATTGTTCTTTCTTCCTTTGCGCCTCTGCGCCTTTGCGTGAGATTTTCATATCTTAATTCAGCAACACCGTAAAATAAGTTCAGCAAACAAACCCATCAATAATATATGCATAGCCAAAAACTTATTCTCCCAACAATGGGTTGCGGAACTTGGGCATGGGGCAACCGGCTGCTCTGGGGATACGATGAAAGTATGGATCAGCAGTTGCAAGCCGTCTTTAACCTTTGTGTCAGTAACGGTGTTACTCTATTTGACACAGGTGATTCTTACGGAACTGGCAAATTAAACGGACGAAGCGAGCTACTTTTAGGACAATTCACCAAAGAATATGAAGGTGCAAACAAAGAAGATATCTGCATCGCTACTAAGTTGGCTGCTTATCCTTGGAGATGGACACGGCAATCAATGATATCTGCCGGCAAAGCTTCTGCCGAGCGTTTGCAAAGAAATGTTGATTTGGTACAGATGCACTGGTCTACGGCAAATTATGCACCTTGGCAAGAAAACGCGCTTTTGGATGGTTTAGCTGACCTTTACGAGCAAAAATTAGTTAAAGGTGTAGGATTATCTAATTATGGACCAAAACGCCTCAAGCGCGTATATCAAAGATTTGCCGAACGAGGAATTGCGATCGCTACTTTGCAAGTACAGTATTCACTATTATCTACATATCCTGTTACCGAACTGGGACTTAAAGACGTTTGTGATGAGTTAGGGATAAAACTGATTGCTTACAGTCCTCTTGCTTTGGGACTCTTAACTGGAAAATACTCAGAAAAAGGCGATTTTCCCAAAGGTATCCGAGGTTTGTTATTTAGACAGATGCTACCAGGAATGCGATCGCTTTTAGCTTGTTTGCAAGAGATATCCCAAGCACGAAATAAAAGCATGTCACAGATAGCACTTAACTGGTGCATTTGTAAAGGCAGCATTCCCATCCCCGGTGCGAAGAATGCCGAACAAGCAAGAGAAAATATTGCTGCTTTAGGTTGGTTACTCGACGCTGGGGAGATTGCAGAGTTAGATAAAGCGGCAGCGAGTACAGATAAAAAAATGGTACAAAATATATTTCAAACTAAGTAGAGACGTAGCAGTGCTACGTCTCTACAATATGTGTGATTCAAGGACATGATATTACTCTTTAACAAAGCAACTTATTGCTGATTTTCTAACCAAGTAGCCAAGTCTGACACTGCGGGAAAGTCGAATAATTCCTCACTCAAAGCATCCAGTTGATTAGCAGATAGCGAAGTAAGCTGTTGTTGTATTCCTGGGGGAATTGTACCAAATCGCCGTGAAAGCTGGCGTGTCAAAATATCTAGCTTCCCTTTTTGTAATATTTCTTGATAAAGTGGCGAATCAATCATTAGTTCCTCCGTCTATATATATGTTACAAAAAAGTAATCGATAATTCTCTATAAAGGTTTTTGTAACCTTTACTCTAAATGGGATTCCAAACAAGTTTACCCTTCTCACCAGGATACGCAGATTCTTCCTTATCAAGCCAATAGAAATATATTTCAATAGGTACTTTCAAGTTCTTTGCTAAATGTAGAATATTACGCCATGCTAAATTGGCATCTACTCCTTGCACTGAAATATTTATCTGTGGTAGGTAGTGGAAACCAGAGGTATTATTCTTGCCCTGAACGACATGCGACAAAGTTAATTTGATTAAAGCCTCTGGAGATATACCCTGCCCAATAGCAAGCGTATGTGCCTTATCAACAATTTTGCTCCAGTTTGGTTGAGGAATCTCGCTACCACCAATCACGGCTCGAATTACCTTAGTATAATGCAGATTAGGAGGAGCATCTGTGTCAATAACTCGATAATTCTCGCTTTCAGTTATTTCCTGAGGCTTGTGACGTGCCTCGTATTCACTCAATAACCGCTCAATTACAGTGATAGGAGTGTCCTCAAAAGGAACAGCAATGGCTTGGAGCCGCTTGTAGATTAAATCGGGTATTCTGACGACTGGCATCATTGAGACCTCTTTTGGTTATTTATATATTAATGTAACATATATATAAAAAAGACATCAATGCCTATCGAAGCTTTTGGGTTAAGAGCGATCGCGTATCACAACTCTTCTTTTCTACAATGCTATGAGCCTCAGCCCTGAGATAGTAGCTTATGAGCGCAAAAATTTGCTAAACTCCAACCTCTAGAGATTAAATAAAAACAGTCTGAGCATTGGACATTTGCAAGGGGTCGCAAAGTGACTGATGATGTAAACGCACAAAAGATTCATCCTAGAGACTTTTCATGGTCTTTCTGGTTCACTTTGCCAATTTACCCATATAGTAGACGGCAGACAATCCGCAAGGAAGTTGTTAAAGACACAATCTGGACTTTTGACCAACTTCAGGGGATTTTCTACGTTGTTGTGCCGATTCGCATGACTGTTGTTAAGCTTGATGAAGGTGGTTTGCTGGTTTATGCACCCATCGCACCCACCCCAGAATGTATCCGGCTCGTTAAGGAGTTGGTCACAGAACACGGCGATGTTAAGTATATCATTCTGCCAACTATTTCTGGACTGGAACACAAAGTTTTTGTTGGTCCGTTTGCAAGATGCTTTGCGAATGCACAGGTGTTTGTGGCTCCAGAGCAGTGGAGTTTCCCGGTAAATTTGCCTTTAAGTTGGCTTGGTTTGCCTTCTAAACGCACTTCATTACTTCCCCAAGACAGTAGTACAGCACCTTTTGCGAAGGATTTTGATTATGCGATACTCGGTCCAATCTACTTGGGACCGGGTAAGTTTGCCGAAGTTGCATTTTTCCACAAGAAAACGCATACTCTACTTGTTACTGATTCTATTGTTTCTGTACCAGAAGATCCGCCGGCGATCGTACAATTAGATCCATATCCTTTACTGTTTCATGCTAAAGACAAAGCAACTGATATCGTTGCCGACAATCAGCTAAACCGCCGTAAAGGATGGCAGCGTATCTCTTTATTTGCTTTATATTTTCAACCTGCCGTGCTGGAAGTACCTGCATGGAGTGAAGTGTTTCGCAATGCCTTCAAAGCACCGGAACGCTCAAAAAAAGCTTATTTCGGGTTGTTTCCCTTTCAATGGAAGCAAAATTGGAAGCAGTCTTTTGATGCACTACGGGGAGATGGTCGTTTTTTTGTGGCGCCAATTTTACAGACTCTCATTCTCAATCGCGCACCTAAAGAAACTATCGATTGGGCTGAGAAGATTGCTAGTTGGGACTTTCAGCAAATTATACCTTGTCACTTTGACGCCCCGATAAAAGCACAGCCGTATCAGTTTAGACAAGCATTCTCGTTTTTAGAAAAGCAGTGTACTAGTTATCTTCTGCCGGAGGAAGACTTGATATTATTGAAGAAAATCGATGCAGGTTTACATAAGAGTGGTATAACACCACCAGCAAAGGAGAAGGTTTAGAATTTTAATTCTTTATTCAAAAACTATAAATATGGTTAATCTCGAAGCTGAAGACCGCAAACAATTAATAACTCTCCTAAAAGATTTACCTGAACTGGCTACAGAGCGATCGCGTCAGCAAATTTTGGAGCTAGCAGGTTTGAAACAGGTAATACCCATGATCAATCTTTCGGGTGCTTCATTTGTGGCAGTTAGTGAGATCGTTAGCTATCTATCTAATTACGGGCGTTTAACCTATGACCATGAGGCACTGGGGCTGTTATTGAATACTTTGAAAAGCCTTATGGGAGTGCAGCAGCAAGAGTTTTTGGATATGCTGCTGACTAAGTATGACATGATGACTCCGATCGCAATGTTACTTAGCATCAAAGACTGGCGGGGGAGAGAAACCACTACGGATATTTTAGAGAAAATAATTGGTGAAAATACCTTACGCCCGATCTCATTTTTACAACAGGGACTTCGGGTAGCGCGGTCAGTTGCCTATATTGGAGTACGAACTACCCAAGAACGCTGGTCAGGAACAGGGTTTCTTGTATCTGAGGATTTGTTGTTGACAAATAATCATGTTCTGCATAGTTCAATTTTACTATCAGATACAATTTTTCGTTTTAACTACGAAGAGAATTTTCAGGGGGAAGCTCAACAAATTGAAGAGTATCGCGCTAAAACCAATGGAGCTTTTCATACCAACCAAGCCCTAGATTACACTTTGGTTCAACTAGAAGGGGAACCAGGAAAAAAATGGGGTTGGTTACCACCACTATCAAAGGGGATTAGTGGTGGTAGCCGAGTCAATATTATTCAGCACCCGTTAGGACAACCTAAGCAGATTTCGCTACAGAACAATTTTGTTCAATACGTGGGTAATAATGTGGTGCAGTATATAACCTCTACCTTACAAGGCTCTTCTGGTTCCCCAGTTTTTAATGATGCTTGGCAGGTTGTTGCTTTGCACCATGCTGGGGGTAAAATCCCTGAGCCAACAACCCAGCAGCGTTACTTTAGAAATGAGGGGATACTGATAGAGAGTATTTTAGCCGATTTACCCTTAGAGCTTGTAAACTTGCTTAAGGCAGCAAGGAATACCTCGCTTTAGAGAAATCCTATAAGTATCTAAGGTTCTATGATATATGAGTATCAAATCCCAATTGCTACAGTTGCTAGTTAAGATGCCAGGTACTCTACAGACTGGAGAGCGTAAGGCTCTGTTGATGGTTACGGGATTTGATTATTTGAATACTAGAATCAACTCCTTCGAGAAAAGTAATATTGTCTTTTTTACAGAATTGATTGAACTTGTACTCTCTGAAGGACATGATCAATTATTGATATTTGTTAGGATGCTTGCAGATAGTGAATTTAGTGGTTTGGAGACTAGGCAAAAACTGAATGCTATTATTGCAGAGATTTCCACTTTAGAATTTCAACAACGCAATAGCGAATTTATTAAGCGTAAGAGTACTAAAGCAGTTAGTATTGTTCCTACTCCCAGCCAAAATGGGGAAAACTTGGAGGAAGAACAAGATACAAAGTTGCTTGTTCCACCAATTTTAGGAACTCAGCCTTTTGAATTTACAGTTGTAATGGTAGATGCCCAAGGCAAAGAGATTAAACGTAATCGAAGACAAAACTACTACTTAACTGAAGACCTTGGTAACGGGGTAAATTTAGAAATGGTTTATATACCAGGCGGAGAATTTTGGATGGGTTCGCCAGAATCTGAAGGAAAGCGATACTCCAATGAAAGACCTCAACATAAAGTAACAGTCAAACCATTTTTGATAAGCAAGTACGCGATTACACAAGCACAGTGGAGAGAAGTTGCATATGTGCAAGAAGTTGGTCAAACCCTTAAACTTCGCCCGTCGCGCAACGGAGGCAAAAGTCATCCTATTACCCAAGTTTCTTGGTTTGATGCTGTTGAGTTTTGCGATCGCTTATCCCAAAAAACACATCGCAATTATCGTCTTTCCACTGAAGCCGAATGGGAATATGCCTGTCGTGCTGGAACTACAACCCCTTTTCATTTTGGAGAAACTATTACTTCTGATCTAGCTAATTACGATGCTCGTTACCCTTATCGCTCAGAAAGAAAAGGAATTTATCGTGAAGCAACTACTCCAGTGGGTAGTTTGCAAGTTGCTAATCCCTTTGGACTATTTGATATGCATGGGTTAGTTTGGGAGTGGTGCTTAGATCATTGGCATGAGAATTATAACACTACGCCTACTAATGGGGATGCTTGGCAAGAGAGTAATGACAATCAAACTCGTGTAATGCGTGGTGGGTCGTGGTTAAATGAGCCTTTACTGTGTCGCTCTACTTCCCGTTCTTACAAAAACGCGGATGAGATATTCAAGCATGTTGGTTTTAGAATTGTTTGCTCTATGTAAACTAATGTATTATCAATTTTTTTCTATTTGATTGTTAGCTTTACCCTATTCCATTCTGCTCTAAATATGAATCATCAGTAGTGAGGTGTTGATACTTTTTGCGTGCTGCAAGAGTTTGGCGATATTCGTATGCTTGAGGCGCTGATTCAAATACATCAATCCTTAAAATACCAGTTTTTTTCTTAATTTCTTTAACGGCTTGCTCAATTTCATCCATTGAAACTTTGAAAAAATCTCTCCTTGAGTTAACT
>CASBQC010000224.1 GCA_949127805.1 Nostocales cyanobacterium PMM_0081 | reverse complement strand
GAAGAAGATTTAACTCAACTTCACGTCAAACAGGGTGATGAATGCTTTCAAAAAAGAGAATATGAAGCGGCTATTAAGAATTATAACAGCGTCTTGCAACTTAATCCTCATGATGCTGAAGTTTATTATAAACGTGGTTTAGCTCGTTATTATTTAGTCGATGACGAGAAAGCAATTCAAGATTACAATCAAGCAATAAAAATTAATCCTAAATATGCCAAAGCTTACAATAAACTTGGTTTGGCTCGTTATGAGTTAGGAGATTACGAACAAGCAATTGAAGATTACACGCAAGCGATTAGAATTAATCCTTATGATGCAGTTGCTTATAGAAATCGTGCTGATGCTCGTTTTCACATAGGAGATAATCAAGGAGCAATTGAGGATTATAATCAAGCAATTAAGATTAATCCAAATTGTGTTGATAGTAATGCTCGTTCTCAACTAGGAAATTCTAAAAAAGTTATTGATATTTTTACTCACTCAATTGAAATTAGTTCTGATGATGGTGTTTCTGACTTAGAAGATTATGAGGAAGCCATTAAAAAGAATCCTGATGATGCCGATGCTTATTATAACCGAGGAAATGCTCGTTTTGATTTAGGCGATCGCACGGGAGCAATTGAAGATTATACTCAGGCAATTAAGATTAATTACAATTATGGCGATGCTTATTATAACCGGGGAAATGCTCGTTTTGATTTAGGCGATCGCGCGGGAGCAATTGAGGATTTTCAGAAAGCGGCAAATTTGTATTGGAAAGAAGGAAAATTAGCAGAACATAAAGATGCGAGAGAGAGGATTTTAGAGTTAGAAATAGAAGAATCTTTGGATATTTTAAACTTTTAATTGCCCTCACCCGTCAACCCTCAGGCTAGAAGCCTGGGGCTATACAAACAAAGCCTACCTGCGTAGGCTTTAATATTTTAGGCTGCGATCTGTCGTAGACAAGGCTAGGCAGAGAGCGAAGGTGGTTGTATCTAAACCGTATTTTTACTGAACCAATTGTGTTTTTATTAAGCCAGGATCAGCGGCAATGGGTTTAGTGTTATCGGGAGTAAAAATAAATGGTTGCTGAGGTGCTAAAGCCGAATGTTCAAGACTTGCAGCAAGACGTTATCGACTTGCTGAGGGAAATAAGTTCGCTGATGAATCGTGCTAATACAGCACTGAGTTCTGATAATATTAGCCAGAAATATGCAGACTTTGAGCAACAAGTTAGCGAAGAAGCTAAGAAGGTAGAAAACCTTGAATTGAGGATGGCAATTGTTGCACCAATGAAAGCTGGTAAGTCAACAATCACGAATGCGATCGTTGGACAGGAGATTTTGCCAAGTCGTAACGCTGCCATGACGACGCTTCCCACTGAGATTATTTTTGATGCTGAGTTGACAGAGCCAGTTTTATATCTGAGTTCTCAAATTTTGGCAGTTTTCCAAGAAACACTGTTAGCTTTGCGTCACCGAATTGATGATATTGGGATTGAAGAAGCATTAGAAAAACTTGCTCAATATCCTCATTTGAAGCAGATGCCAAAGCAAATTCAAGAATCAGTCGGACTGTCAATTCCTGCTAAGAGTCAAGGACGTAAGAATATCATCCACACTTTAACTAGCTTGAATGATATTGTTAGGCTGTGCAGCATTTTAGATCCACTTGCAGATCCGCTGCAATCCTTGATGGATATTCCACGAATCTACACCCCATTTTGGCGCTCATCTCAAGCTAATCAGCAATCAGAAAGTTTAGGCAATTTAGTAATTGTAGACACGCCGGGACCAAACGAAGCGGGAGATAATTTGCGGCTTCAGGGTGTGGTTGAAGAACAACTTAGCCGAAGTTCAATAGTGCTGATTGTTTTGGATTTCACCCAATTGAAAAACGAAGCCGCAGAGAAGGTCAAAAAAGATGTTCAGAAGGTTATAGAACTGCGGGGTAAAGAGAATTTGTATGTCTTGATTAATAAGGTTGATCAGCGTCGAGATGGTGACATGAATCCAGAACAAGTGCAGCAGTTTGTCGCTGCTGAATTTGGTATTGGTGATACAGGTAGAGTGTTTGAAATATCAGCTAGACGAGCATTTACTTCTGCTAGCTTTTTAGTGGAATTGCAGCATAATTCTAGCGTTAATATTACACAGATGAAAACAGCCCGTGCGCTTGCTCAAGAAGTATTGGGTATGGACTGGGAAGAAGAACTTCAGGAAGTGACAGCAGAAGACTTACAACGTAAAGCTGAAAAGTTGTGGAAAAAGTCGGGCTTTGACCCCTTTTTAAATGGGGCGATTAATGCGCTAATGGCGGAAGCTGCACCCCGGTGTATAATGTCTGCACTCAGAATTGCTCGTGGTCGTCTTGCAGAATTAAGTAATGATGTTCAACTCCGCAGCAGTGCGATAAATGAAGATGAAGCAAAACTTAAGCAAGAAGTTGGTGCATTAGAAAAAGATTTGCAACTTCTAGAAGAATCTCGAAATCGTTTGCAAGAAGTAGATAGAATCAAAGCTAATCTTTTCCAGCAACTTAACAAGATACTTGAAAGTCTCCAAGAAAAAGCTAAAGATAGCTTGGAAACCTATTTCAATGAAAAAGAATACCAACGTGCAGATATCTTCAAAAAGGGAGGTATGGCAACCGAAAGTTTTTTTAATTGGGTTTCTAAAAAATTCAAGCATGTTCAAATAAATTCCCAAAGTAGCGGTGTCATTGAATTCACAAGTTTGAGAGCAGCAGAAGATTTTGCAGAGCAAGCGATCGCTTCTGTAAAATCTAATGTAGTAGAGCCTTTGCTAGAAAATGTTAGGAAACAAGTTAAAAAAATCATCGAACAAGCGCGTCAAGACATAACTAAGTCTTTGGATACTGAAACTCAGCCGATTATTGAGCGTGCGCGTCAGCGGTTAAACAAAAATTTCAATGTCAATTTATCTTTACCTACACCAAACCTGAATAATGGCAATGTAGGTAGTACTAAAGTTCGTGTCAATCAGAAGACCAAGTGTGTAGACCAGGGTTATGAGACAAAAGTAGTTGAGAAGCGAGATTTTTTCCATTGGTTTGGGCTAGTTAAGAAAAAAGAAACAATTAGCGTCAAACGACCGGACAAAAAGGAAGATTACTACACTGTCTCCCGGCAAGAAATCGTTGAAAAATCTAATAAGTTAATTGAAAATAACATTCAGAATATCAAAAAGGGAATCAACCAATACTTAGACGAAGACTTTAAACAGCGAGTTGATAGCTTTTTTAAGGAGCTTGATAGTTACTTGAATAACTACTGCGATACTTTAATCCAGGCACAGAAAGACCAAAAAATACAGGCTGAAAAGAAAGAGCAATTAGTCAGCGAACTGAAATCATTAGTATCTGAAGCTAGTAAAAAAATTAGAAAGGCAGATGGGTATCTGGAATATACAGATGATTTAATGAGGAATAAGAGATGAGCAATCTTTTCTATCCTCAAGAATCTAGCATAGAAAGAGCGGGCTTTCTTCCCAGCCCGTCTACTCGTAATCTTGAAGAACTTCAACGACGAGTTCCCGTTGTTGGAGATAAAGCTTTAATTGACCTAATCAATGGTATCCAAGTCAGCAAAGATATCATCCGCTATCGCAAAAATCGGGGTTGGTTTGGACAGCTAATTGATAAAGTAGATGGCAGCGACAATAAACGAAAACTTCTGTTAGATGGCAATATAATTGCAGGTCAAGAAGCACTCTGTAACTGGGTACTAGAATTAAGTGACTCACTTCGCATTAGTCAAGTTGCTTTAGAAGTTACTCAAAACTCATTGCTAGAAGCGCGTGATGCAATTCGCAACCACAAACAAAGACTGCAAAAGCAAGAAGACGCACTAATTAATCTGAGTAACCAACTTAATGAACTGGCTCAACAAGTAAGCGCAAAAATCAGCAACATTGAGGCGCGTGTGCGTCAGCTAGAGGTGCGGGTTGCTGCTAATGAAGATTTAGACCAAATTGTAACTGCTTGGGCTGCTGGACAAACTTATGCCCAGTTACCTTGGGCTGTGCAAGTTGCTTTATTAGCGCGGGAAGTGTTCAGCAGTTCTGTAATTATATATGAATTGGAAACAGGAGATAAAGAACGTTTTCGTCAACTGCTTGTTAATAAAATTATTGCCACAAGTAAACAATTACCTAACAGTTTCTTTGGGCTTGGGGACTTATTAGATCAATCTTGGGCTGCAATGACAAAAGATGACCGAGAATTAGCCGCTGGATTGCTGGAAATTCGCTCAGTTACACCCCGACGTTTAGCGAATACACCCCATTTGTTTGTTTTGGGTACAACCTTAGAACTTGCAAGACTTCCAGAAGAAGCTAGACCTAGTAAACCTGCTCAAAGTGCGATCGCTCTCTGTCGCGCTCAAATTAACACTATATCTCGCACCGCTGACGCACGGGAATTTATCACCGCTGTGGTTGAAGAAACTGCCAATGACTGTATAGCAATTATTGCTAAAAGTCAAGTATAAAAATCT
>CASBQC010000223.1 GCA_949127805.1 Nostocales cyanobacterium PMM_0081 | reverse complement strand
GTATATAATTCTGACTCATTATTACTAAAAGGCTAGGTAAACTCAAAGCTTAAGTATGAACGATGAAGGATAAAATACCTCATTCAGAAACGGATGGGGCTTGAATTAAAAAAATATCGAGCAAAAGCCGGAGAAAAGAAAGGAGACTTGTACCAAATTACACATTTATTTTTTCTCCCTCATCCTTTATACTTCAAAGTTGTATAAGTCAATTTCTTACCAAAGTCTGTAAGAGATGCTACAAACAGCGCTAAAATTGCATACCTGTCTGCCCTTTGTAGCGATGAAAGTTGAGTGAATCAACTTTTGTCACATCAGTAAAGCTGGTTAATTCTTGGAGCGTAAACAATGAACAATATATTTTCCAAACTTAGAGACTTCGTTGGTTTGAATGAGCAAGTCGAATATGAGTACTACGAAGAAGAACCAGATACGAAAAGTTACCAAAATATATATCAAGAACAGAACGTCTCTCCAGTAGCACCACAAGAGCAAAGCCAACAAAATCGACGTTGGCGCGAACCCATGTCTACAATGGAAACTGATGTAGCAACAGGTTCAAAGCCTATGAGTAATGTTATTGGGATGCCAGGAGCGATAAATGGAATTTCCGAAGTATTGGTGCTAGAACCACGCACCTTTGAGGAAATGCCTCAGGCAATTCAAGCATTGCGAGAACGGAAGTCTATAGTTTTGAATTTGACAATTATGGACCCGGATCAAGCACAACGCGCTGTCGATTTTGTCGCAGGTGGAACTTACGCACTCGACGGACATCAAGAGCGCATCGGTGAAAGTATATTTTTGTTTACGCCAAGCTGTGTACAAGTTAGCACTCATGGTGGTGTACTTCACGAAGTACCCCAGCCACCAGTACGTCCCGCACGTAACCCAGGTGCAACTCCTACTTGGGGAAATGAAGCCAATCGGATGGCACAATAGAGTTAGTCGAAAGTCAAGAGTGAAAAGTGCAGAATTTATAGTTTTTGACTCTTGACTATTGATTATTGACCATTGACTATTAACGAATGACTATTAAATTTGGCTTAATTGGTGGTGGGGTAATGGGAGAAGCGCTGTTATCCCGCCTTATTGTAAGGGGCATTTACCAACCATCAGAAGTCATAGTAAGCGAACCCCAACCTTCACGTCAGAGCTATTTAGAGCAGAAATACGCTGTTGAGGTGACACCAGATAATCGGCTGGTTTTTACGCAAGCAACAGAAGTTGTATTTTTAGCAGTAAAGCCCCAGGTATTCAGCGCGATCGCTCAAGAATTAGCAGATGTCATCGGGACAAATTCCGAGGTGCTGGTAATTTCTATCTTAGCGGGTGTGTCTTTAAGTAAATTAGAAGGAGCATTTCCCCAGCTACCCGTAATTAGGGCAATGCCCAACACTCCAGCAACCGTGGGAGCCGGAATTACCGCGATTTCTTTAGGTGCATATACACATGTTAGCCATTATAAAAAAGCACATGAACTATTTGCCGCTGTGGGGGAAGTTGTAGAAGTTCCCGAAAACCTGCTCGATGCAGTAACAGGACTTTCCGGTAGTGGTCCGGCTTATGTGGCGTTGATGGTAGAAGCCCTTGCTGATGGTGGAGTAGCCGCAGGTTTGCCCAGAGCGATCGCCTATCAATTAGCTCTCTCTACTGTACTGGGAACCGCAACACTGTTGCATGAAAGCAAATTACACCCAGCAGAACTCAAAGACCGCGTTACCAGTCCTGGTGGCACCACAATCGCCGGTATTGCTCAACTAGAAAAAGCTGGTTTTCGTTCAGCTTTAATTGAAGCTGTCATTGCTGCCACAGCGCGATCGCAAGAATTGGGGAAATAGTCAACAGTCAAAAAGTCCAGAGTCAAAACAGGAAATATTAACTCTTAACTATTGACCATTGACGATTGACCATTGACCATTGACTCTTAACCATTAACTCTTGACTAATGACAAAGTTGACAAAATAGCCGTTAATATAGTAAACAGACTGGTTGCAAATGTCCCATACGTGAATTATCCTGCGCTGTCTCCAGAACTTGACCCTCGTAAGATATTTCCCTTTGAGTTGGATCAATTTCAGAAGGATGCGATCGCCTCGCTGAACGCTGGAAGCTCCGTTGTTGTCTGTGCACCCACCGGCAGCGGCAAAACTTTAATCGGGGAATACGCCATCTATCGCGCTTTGTCGCGGGGTAAACGTGTATTTTACACAACGCCTCTAAAGGCGCTGTCAAATCAAAAGTTACGTGATTTTAGGGAAAAATTCGGTTTCGATCTCGTCGGACTGTTAACTGGCGATATTTCTGTCAACAGAGATGCGCCAATTGTAGTCATGACTACAGAAATTTTCCGAAATATGCTCTATGGCACACCCATCGGGCAAGTCGGCACCTCACTCGTAGACGTTGAGGTGGTGGTGCTAGATGAGTGCCACTACATGAACGACCGTCAACGGGGCACAGTTTGGGAAGAATCGATTATTTATTGCCCCCATGAAGTTCAACTCGTAGCCCTTTCCGCCACAGTTGCTAATAGTGACCAACTCACCGACTGGTTAAATCAAGTTCACGGTCCAACTGACCTGATTTACTCTGATTTTCGCCCAGTTCCCTTAGAATTTAGCTTTGGCAATCCCAAGGGGCTGTTTCCCTTGTTGAATGAAAGCAAAAATAAAATTAACCCCCGCTTAGTTAAAAGAGGAAAAACCAGATCGCAAGACAGAGGTAGAAGTGGTAGACCAGAAGCTCCCAGCATAGAATACACCCTAAGCCAGCTACAGCAAAGGGATATGCTACCCGCGATTTACTTTATCTTCAGCCGTCGGGGATGTGATAAAGCCGTGGCTGAAGTAGGTGATTTGTGGCTGGTGAATAATGACGAGTCACAGGTGTTGCGACGGCAAATTGACGATTTTTTAACTCGCAATCCCGAAGCCGGACGTACTGGACAAATTGCCCCTTTATACCGGGGAATTGCCGCACACCATGCGGGAATTTTACCAGCATGGAAAGCCTTGGTAGAAGAACTTTTTCAGCAAGGACTGATTAAAGTAGTCTTTGCTACCGAGACATTGGCAGCAGGAATTAACATGCCTGCCAGAACCACAGTGATTTCCACCCTTTCTAAGCGTACCGACAGCGGACACCGTTTGTTAAACGCTTCCGAATTTCTGCAAATGGCGGGAAGAGCCGGACGCCGGGGGATGGACGATCAAGGTTATGTGGTAACGTTGCAAACTCCCTTTGAAGGAGCCAAAGAAGCGGCGTATCTGGCAACATCTAAACCCGATCCTTTGGTGAGTCAGTTTACACCAAGTTACGGCATGGTACTGAACTTACTGCAAACTCACACCTTGGAACAAGCTAAGGAACTAATTGAGCGCAGTTTTGGACAGTACATGGCGACGTTGCATTTAAGACCAGATTATCAGGAGATTGCGGAACTGCAAGCAGAATTGGCGCAACTTCAAGCGCAAATAGCCGCTATAGATGAAAAGGAAATTGCTGTTTATGAGAAATTGCGCCAACGGCTAAAAGTGGAACGGCAAATTTTGAAAACCCTGCAAGAACAAGCTCAATCAGATAGACAAGAAGAATTGGGCATGATGTTGAACTTTGCAGTGTCGGGGACGCTTTTAGGTTTGAAGGGGAAAAATATTCCCGTGTCTACACCTGTAACAGCGGTGTTAGTGGGGAAAACCCCAGGCTCTGGTCAAGCGCCTTACTTGGTATGCTTGGGGCAAGATAACCGCTGGTATGTGGCAACAACTGGGGATGTGGTGGATTTGTATGCGGAACTACCGCGAGTGGAAGTGTCGGCTGATTTCTTACCACCGCCGGAAATGGCTTTAAAACCAGGACCGTCACGCCGGGGGAATGAAGAAACAGCAGCGATCGCCCACCTTATTCCCGATCCAAGCGAGTTTGTCCAACAACCACAAGAGGTAGCCGAACAACTTAGCCGCGTCAGCGCTGTGCAAGAGCAAATAGAACAAAGTCCCATACATCAAGCTGGCAATATCCCAGCAATTTTTAAACGCAAAGCCCGCTGCGTCGAACTCGAAGCCGAAATTCAACTGATGCAGCAACAAGTTGAGCAACAATCCCAACGTCATTGGGAAGAATTTGTCAACTTAATCGAAATTTTGCAGCACTTTAACGCATTGGTTAACTTAATCCCAACTCAATTAGGGCAAATCGCCGCCGCTATGCGCGGAGAAAATGAATTGTGGCTGGGTTTAGCCCTCGTGAGTGGGGAATTCGATAATTTAGATCCACATCATTTAGCAGCTGCGGCTGCGGCTTTGGTGACAGAAACTCCGCGTCCAGATAGTAAGGTAAACTTCGACTTAAGTGATGAAGTAGTAGAAGCACTGGGAAAATTGCGGGGAATTCGCCGCCAGATGTTTCAATTGCAACGTCGGTATAGCGTGGCATTGCCTATGTGGTTGGAATTTGAGTTGATTGCCATAATCGAACAGTGGGCACTAGGTATGCCGTGGACAGAATTGTGCGAACATACCACTTTAGATGAAGGTGATGTAGTCAGGTTGCTGCGCCGCACTTTGGATTTATTATCCCAGATACCCCACGTCCACTATCTACCGGAATCGTTGCGCCGCAATGCTTCTCGGGCAATGCAGTTGATTGACAGGTTCCCGGTTAATGAGGAGGTTGATTGACACTCTCAGGTCGCATATACACTGAGATTCTAACTTCACAAGAAACTCGCACCCCCGGCACGGAAGCCCCTTGGCTTCCAGACAGGGGAGGAAGGGGACTGGCAATTTAATAAGATAGATGTGCGCGAAGTCCCTATCCCCTAACCCCATAATCCACCATGAATCAAACAACTTATCAACTTCCTCTAACCTTCGAGCAAATTCTTAATCTTGTCCTACAACTTCCAGCACAAGAACAAGAACAACTCATTCAAGAAATAAAGAAAAACTCTCCAAAAAATAAAGATGAAGATTTACTTAGTGTCTTTGACAGAATTGGCAGAAATGCTCAAGCCAAAGGACTAACCGAAGAAATTCTAGAAGAATTACTCGCCGATGAATCATAAACTAATTATTATTGACACAAATGTTTTACTTAGTGCTGCCGCTCGGTTAAACTTACCCAAAACTACCCAAGTCTAGACTTAACTGGACAAATGTAGTTTTGGCGTTAACTTCCTGTTTCATCGTGGTCTTAGAATGACTTCTAAGAGGTTTGTCCACTCCGCAGGCAATCTCGGTAGAGCTTACCGTTTCTGACCGTTCAGGGACAAAAATATCCTCAAACCATCGGTCAATATTACGAGCCGCATTTAAATCCCTATCTGCTTTGTAGCTGCAATCGGGACAGATGTAAGCACGATTTTTTAAAGGCATCTTGTGGCGATGTTTACCACAGTTAGAACAAATCTGAGAACTAGGAAAAAACCTATCTACTAGGATTAACTTAGAAGAGAATTTCTCAGTTTTATACTCTAACTGCCGCTTGAATTCGTACATACCACAATCAGCAATTGCACCTGCTAATTTATGATTTTTCAAAAATGCCTTAACGTGCAAATCCTCGATTCTAACTTCGCTGTGGTTTTTGGCGAGGTAATTAGTTAGTTTGTGAATTGCATCTTTACGAATATTTGATATTCTGGCGTGAACTTTGGCTAGAATTTTTACTGCTTTAGTTCGGTTTTTAGAGCCTTTAACGCGCTTGCTAACACGTCGCTGAGAACGCTTTAAACGCTTTCTACCCCAGAGACTTTCTTGACCTTGATTAATTCACTTTATCCTATAATTTGGGCATTGGGTATTAGACATCTCCAGAAAAGACATAAAGACGTAGCTCCGAGCTACGTCTCTACAAAGGTTTGGGGCAACGCATAATTAATTTTTACTCCTATGTCTATTGGGGATTGTCCAAGTGAAATTCTAAAACTTCTTTTTATTCCCCTTTGCCAATGCCCCATGCCCTATTCCCTAATACACTAAAGGTTGCCCACCTTTGAGACTACGTAAAACATTTACACAATATGGGCAGTCGCAACCAAATAAAGTTATCGCTTCATTGCTTTCTGCTTCCGAAAATTGCAACATGGCGACATTTTTATCAGATTGCTGTACTGAACTGACTTTAGGTGGGGTTGTTGTTTGTGAAACCCGCGTACAAACAAAGTTATTGTACCCAGCATGTGGATGACGTACACAAGCTTGACCGTCTTTCATCCGGAGAACTGGTTGTGACGCATGTGCTGGGTTAACTACTCCGATGATAGACATCATAGATGCAAAAATGGTCGGGCTGGAAAGTAAACTAAGTATTAATTTTCTGTTCATAAGTTATCAGGGAACGCCTTACTGAACGATTACGTTATCCGATTAACTGTTACAGGTCAAGAGAGTATTTATCGGGAATATTTAATATTTGTAATATTTTCTTAACAAATTAAAGCTCCGTTTTGTGCATAAAAGTAAAAGTGTACATTCAAGACGATAATCATTACCAGAAATGTACCCGTGATTCTTAATTGCGTGTAATCAAGAGCGTTCGTGTTGAAGCTCGGCAGCAGCGCTTCAAAAATGACGATAAAGCATATTTGGCAAATCTCCTTTGACCGTAGTGATTATTCTAACTAGAACTTGCAAACAGCCAGCCGGAAATAGTTTGCAACAGCAGCCAAACATTTAAACCGCCGATCGCGATCGCTACTAACCACGATAAAATCTTCAGCCATAAAGGATTGACAAACTCACCCATCAATCGGTGATTACTCGTAAACATCACCAACGGCACCACCGCAAACGATAGCTGTAAACTCAACACAACTTGACTGAAAATTAGTAAGCTACCTGTGCTTTTTTCTCCCAAAAACATAATTGAAATCAGTGCTGGGACAATCGCAATTAGTCTGGTTGTTAACCGACGCAACCAAGGTTTCAAACGCAGATTTAAAAAGCCTTCCATGACAATTTGCCCTGCTAAAGTCGCTGTCAGCGTTGAACTTTGTCCAGAAGCTAGTAATGCCAAACCAAAAATTGCGCTAGCAGCATTCACACCCAATAAGGGAGAAAGTAATTTATAAGCATCTTGGATTTCTGCCACATCATGATGACCAGAAAAATGAAAAGTGGCAGCAGAAACAATCAAAATTGCTGAGTTAATAAATAATGCAAAACACAAAGCGACTGTTGAATCGATTGTGCAGAACTTAATAGCTTCCCATTTCTTCTCAGAAGTTGGTTCCCAATCCCGTGTCTGCACAATTGATGAGTGCAAATATAAATTGTGTGGCATCACAGTTGCCCCCAAAATGCCAATAGCAATGTAAAGCATTTCTGGGTTCTGCAAAATTTCTATTTTGGGAATATAACCTAATAAAATTCCCCCGAAATCAGGACGGGAAAATATCATTTCTGCGGTGAAACAGATGCCCACAGTTGCTACTAACATAATTACCAAAGCTTCTGTGTAGCGAAAGCCCTTGTGCTGAAGCAGTAGCAATGCGATTACATCCAACACCGTGATGCACACACCCCAAATTAGGGGAATGCCAAAAAGCAATTGGAGCGCGATCGCACTTCCGAGAACTTCTGCTAAGTCACAAGCGGCGATCGCTATTTCACAAAGTACCCATAAACAGAGGTTTACACGCGGACTGAAATAGTCTCGACAAGTCTGTGCTAAATCTCTCCCCGTCGCTACCCCCAACCGCACACACAGCGATTGCATTAAAATCGCCATCAAGTTGGACAGCATGATTACTGTTAGCAGTGCATAACCGAATTTAGCCCCACCAGCCAAGTCAGTTGCCCAGTTCCCAGGGTCCATGTATCCCACTGACACAAGATATCCAGGTCCTGCGTAAGCCAGCATTTTCCGCCAGACATTTTTGGTATTAGGAATTGCGATACTGCGGTAGACTTCAGGCAGGCTGGGCTTCCTGGGGGTATTTTCTGGATAGGGCATCGTTTACACTCTTTGGCTATTTCTCTCATAATTATCTCATTATTTTTCCACCACTGACAAACAGTGCTGGATTGACGAGATTATAAATCTTAATATTTATGAAAAAGTAGTGGCAACTTCGTATTAAACCTAAATTTTATCATTGATAGAGATTCTCGTTCTTAAATTCCAGACTTGTAAAAACGTCTTTCTTGTATTATATTTGAACAGGTGTTCATATATTAAATAACTTAGCTATCCTCAACAAAAATGAAGCATAAAATACATTCCGAATCTTCCGGCTGTTGCAGTTGTAGTCATGATGATTCTGTTGACCATCATGAAAATCATAATCACAGTCATGATGAGAATCATAACCATAGTGAAGGATTTAACCTGAAAAATGAGGTATTTCCTTTAGTTGTGATTTTAAGTTTGTATGCTCCCGGTGTAATCTTTGAAAACCAATTACACAATACACTCTATTCTATTGGCGAATATCTACTTTTCATTCCTGCCTATCTCTTAAGTGGCTGGAGTGTTTTGAAAACTGCGGGACGGAATATACTCCGAGGCAGAGTATTTGATGAAACATTTTTAATGACCATAGCGACATTAGGGGCACTAGCAATTCATAAATTACCCGAAGCTGTTGGTGTGATGTTATTTTATAAAATTGGAGAATTATTCCAAGATATTGCCGTCAGTCGTTCTCGAAATTCCATCAAAGCTTTATTAGAAGTACGCCCAGACTATGCCAATATTCAGACAGAGGGAGAACTAAAGAAAGTATCACCAGAAACAGTAAATATTGGGGATATTATCGTTGTAAAACCAGGAGAAAAAATTCCCTTAGATGGTGAAATTATAGAGGGGAATTCACAAGTTGATACATCCGCATTAACTGGAGAGTCTATACCACGAACTGTGAGAATTGGCGAAATTGTTTTGGCAGGTATGCTGAATAAAATGGGAGTTCTCAGCATTAAAGTCACAAAACTTTTTGATGAGTCCTCTATTGCCAAGATTTTAGACTTAGTACAAAATGCCAGAAGTAAAAAAGCAGAAACAGAAAAGTTTATTACTAAATTTGCCCGATATTATACCCCAGTAGTAGTATTTGCTTCTTTGGCAGTTGCCCTATTGCCTCCTTTATTTATTCCGGGTGCAACCTCTTCGGAATGGGTTTATCGTGCCCTTATTTTATTAGTGATTTCCTGTCCATGTGGACTTATTATCAGCATTCCATTGGGATACTTTGGCGGCATTGGCGGTGCTGCCAAACATGGTATTTTGGTTAAAGGGTCTACTTTTTTAGATACGCTGACATCTGTAAAAACAGTTGTTTTTGATAAAACTGGAACTTTGACAAAAGGGGTCTTTAAAGTAGCGAAAATTGTTCCTAAAAATGGCTTGAGTGAAAAAGATTTGCTAGAATTAGCCGCCAAAGTAGAAATACATTCCAATCATCCTATTGCTCAATCTATTATAAATGCATACGGCGAAAAAATAGATGCATCTCAAGTGAGAGATTATGAGGAAATAGCAGGTTATGGAATTAGAGCCAATGTTGAGAATAAGATAGTCATAGCGGGAAGCGATCGCCTATTACATAAACAAAAAATCGCTCACGGTAACTGCCAGATAGATGGAACAGTTATTCATTTAGCAGTAGATAATGTTTACGCTGGATATATTGTAATTGCAGATGAGTTAAAGGAAGATGCGAGACAGGCTATTCAAGCACTCAAGCGAATGGGTGTGGAGAAAACAGTAATGTTAACGGGAGATAATCAGGCGATCGCTTCCTATGTTTCTCAACAGCTTGGTATAGATTCCTATGTTGCTGAGTTATTACCTGAAGAAAAAGTTAGTGCTATTGAAAAATTACTCAGCGACCCGAAAAAACATGGTAAAATTGCATTTGTTGGAGATGGAATTAATGATGCACCAGTAATTGCTAGGGCTGATGTTGGTATAGCAATGGGTGGCTTAGGCTCAGATGCGGCGATAGAAACTGCCGATATTGTTATCATGACGGATGCACCATCAAAAGTAGCCCAAGCAATACAAATTGCCCGAAAAACTCACCAAATTGTCTGGCAAAATATCGGTTTTGCTATAGCCATCAAAGCTGTATTTATCGGCTTGGGAATTTTCGGTGTAGCGACGATGTGGGAAGCTGTTTTTGCAGACGTGGGTGTGGCTATCCTTGCCATTTTTAACGCAACTAGAATTATGAAATAATCTTATTTACACTCATCGTTTCTTTCTCCAATTCAGCCAGTAGTTCTGATTCGATACTATGTAACGAAATGTAAAATACCCAAAGTGCTTGCGATTGCTTCTCCTGTCGGAGACGCTTTGCGAACGTTTCACTCCGTTACACTCGCTTCGGACATAGTTATAAATTTTTCCACCCACCTACTTACCAGCTAGAATCTTGCAGCAAATAGATAAATAAAGCATGAACCCACAAGTAAATAATTAGAAAGCTTGTCCACAAAGTATTGCGAGAAGTTCCTAAAACATCCATTTGCGTGACAGTGTGATGTACTTGATGCACATACCACAGCCAACGGGTATGAAATAAGCGATGATTCCAGTAATAAAGATAATCGACAAATACAAAGCTGAGACAAAATGCCACGATGGGGTGCAGATTTAGAGCAAATTGAAAATTGGGAAGCAAATGCTGATAAAGTTGATAAATAACACTTCTTTGCAGGATGGGAATCAAAATTCCCTGAAAAAATAGATTAATTCCATCCACAAGCCAGTCTTCACGCTTCTTTAAGCGAAATAAAGTAAGTTTGTTGTCATTAGCCACAGTCAGGGTGAACAAAATTACAAAGGCAAAAAAACTAAGATTAAAAAAAACAGTGTCACTTTACACCATTTTAAATTTAAATTTTATTTATAATTTTTATCAGGTTCTACCTGGGAATTAGGAAGTGGCTTTGTTTTGCCACTTCTTTTTATGAGAGGACTTACGTAACTGGCACATAATCTGAGTCGCAGTAGGCACTAAGGTGTCGGAAAGAAGCACTGAAACGCCTGCCAATACGGTTCGGATAAGACTCGATCCCCCCAACCCCCCTTAAAAAGGCAGGCTAAGAATGGCTCTATTTCCCCCTTTTTAAGGGGTATAATGGGGGATCTTCAAGGACTATGCACCTTAACCGAACCGTATTGAAACGCCTGCTCCCCCACTCCCCCACTCCCCAAAAGGGTTGAAGACAACACACGATACAGTCAATGCATAATAAAAGAGCGGTTGATGTCTATTACCAGTCAGGTGTTGTCACAATCAATTCCTGCCAGGGAGTACAATCTGGCTCTTTAGCAGTATCTTGAGCAGCAGGAGTATTGCATCCACGCACTTTAAAGGTATATTTAACTAGGTCTTTTGCTCTGCTGTATGTCCAAGTACGCGCTGTTGAGTCGTTAATCTGCACCATATCATCTTTATCATCGCCCCAACGCACTTGATAGAAATCATTTTTTTGACATACTTCCCAAGAAATCCTGATTCTACGAGTTGCTTTTGTATCTCCAACAAGGTTGTATAGATTTCTGGAATTACAAGAGGAGTTTTCAGCTTTGTTACTACAGTTGCTCGTTCCATTGGCACATTCTGCAAGGGTTTTCTCAGAGCGAGTCCACCCGATAAAAACTGTTGTTAATAAAAGAACAGTTGTTAAGCTATATCTGAAAAAAATTGAACTGCGTTGTATTTTGTTCATGATAAATCCTTCAAGTAGATATGTTGAATGAACTAAAATAGACATCGATCGCTCTTTTATTATGTGTTGCCCAAAACCCTTGTAGAGACGTAGCACTGCTACGTCTGTACGTCTTTTCTAGCAGATGTCTAATGACAGCAAATTAAAAGTTAAAAGTGGTTCTAATAACTCCAAGAAGAGCATCGCTATTTCGATCATCATGATTAGGGGCAGTCAGCCAAATCAAACCAGGGGTAATGGTTATGTTGTCTGAAACTGCGTAGCTGTAAAAAGCCTCAATATGCATAGACGTATTTCGATCTTGTGCTGAGTCTCGGTTTCGTGGTTCAATTACATCTGAAAAAGCATCTGCGATCGCCTGATTACCACTGGTGAGTTTCGGTTCCATACCAACAATAATTCCTGCTAAATTGCCTCTTTTACCGAAATCAGGGAAGGCAAGACCAACTCCATAAGTCCAAATATCAGCGTCTCCTACATCGATCACTCGACCTTTAGCATACCCAGCCCAAGCATTAATCAAAAAGTGGGGATTTACTTCCAAAGATGCTTCCAAACCGTAAGCATTGGTAGAAACAGGTAGATCAGTTGCTAAACCCAAGTTTGCTTTTTTGCTGCCTGTACCTGGAATTGCCAAGTCTTCTCCTAAATTGTTGTAGGCATTGACATAGGTTAAACCGATAGTGAAGCTTGTAGTGGGTTGAAAAGTCATTTGGGCGATCGCACCATAAGAACCATTGAAAATACCATTGTCGCTACGGGGATTGGCAGCTGTATTAGATAAATATCCCAAACTCAATTCCAATTCTTCAGAGAATTGATGTGTTACCCCAATCCCCGCACCTTGAGGTACAAAATAGTAGACTGAATTACGGCTACCAAACCTTGATAAAGCACCACTTGCCCCATCGCGTCCATCTAAGAAAGGATTGACAGTATTGATAAAATCATCTACTTCCCCTTCGTTAGCGAATAAGGTAACTACGGTTTTTTTACCAAGTGGAAATCTATAATACAGAGTATCAACGCTAACGGCATTATTTGCTGGATCTTCATCATCAATCTCTGCATTAAAAGCCAGAGTACCTTCCGGTAATCTACTATTAGTACCAGCTCCACTGGAGAAATAATTGAAATTGAGAGCTTGTAATCGAGTTCGCAACAAATCTTTACCAGTAAAACTGGTGTCAAAATTCAAACGGATGCGATCGCTAAAGGTAGTTACTCTGGGAATATCGGCATTATTGGAATCTTGACCCGTGGCAAAACCCGATATCCCAAAGATAGCTTCTCCATGCAATTTCGTTGTCGTAGAGAACTGCTGTCTTTCCACAGTTTCCAAATGAGGTTCCAAAGCTTCAACTCGACCTCTTAAAGTAGCTAATTCCGTCGCAAAATTTTCTTTTAACTTTTGCAACTTGACTAGATCCTCTTTTTTCACCAAGTCAGTTGTTGCCGTCGCAATCACTTGATTCACCCGTTCCAAACAAGCATTGAGACCAGCTGCAAACTCATAACGAGTCAAAGCACGGTTCCCCCGATAGGTTGCATTCGGATAACCCGCAATACATCCATAACGCTCAACTAAAGATTGTAATGCTTGGAATGCCCAATCTGTAGGCTGTACATCCGACAGTTGAGAAACAGATGTAACTTGTTCTGCTGTTTCGAGTTCAGGCTGGATTGAGCGATCGGTATTCTCTGGAGATAACGTATTAGACTTGATCAACTCAGCTTCACCATCTTGCTCTTGAGAACTTTCAGCCAAGACTGGTGTTGCAATTGTCTGGGTTATGGCAGTTCCCACCGCTAATATTCCTAAAACCATTGGTGAAATCGGTAACAACTGCCAGAACATCTTGAACATTATTTATCCTCACACCCAACAAATTAAATCAATAGACAACGACTTAAATTAAATATGCGTTGTCCGAAACCCTTGTAGAGACGTAGCATTGCTACGTCTCTTTTCTACCAGACGTCTAATAGACCTCTTTGAAAATTAAATATGCGTCAACCGAAATCCTTGTAGAGACGTTCCGATGGAACGTCTCTCTTCTCCCAGATGTCTAATAGACCTCTTTGAAAATGAACTATGCGTTGTCCAGAACCCCCGCAAGACGTAGCATTGCTACGTCTCTACATTCATTTTTGGAGATGTCTAATAGACAACTTCACTACTTACTTCTTAGCTTCAAGAGAGCGAGTATTTTCACTTAATTGCCAACGCTTTAGAAGAGCAGCACGATTTTGCCGCAAGTTTGCACGGCTACGTTCTTCTGGATAGGGAATATTATCACCCTTAATTCCTGCCCAAAGAATCTCATTGAATTCTTCAGGATCAAGCTTATCTTCAGTTCTAAAATTGAAACCTTTGGTCATATCAGCCCACCAAGTTTTATCCCGAAGAATTGGCATCGCTGCTGTCTTCTTGACATTCTGGTCTTTACAAGCAGGCACTAAATTAGGATCTACAGGAGCAGCACACAAGTTACCGGGCACAACAGCTGTGTAAGGTGTGAAATCCGGTTTTCTGGTGAAGGCATCTGACATTGGTTCAGCATTGGCATCATTTAAACCGAGGTAACCAATACCCAGTAAGTCTTCCATTGTCCGCAGCATACTCACAGTATTGTAATTAGTGCTGACAAGCGCACGGCGTTTGATGTAGGGAGAGATAATATAGGCTAAAGAGCGATGGGAATCAACGTGATCTGGTCCATTTTGGGAATCATCTTCAATGATGAAAATAGCTGTTTCCTTCCATTCTGGCATCCGGGAGATTTTTTCTACCAACTTGCCTATTGCATAGTCATTATCTGCCATTTGCAATTCTGGAGTATTCAATCCAGCTACAGCTCTTGCAAAGTCACCAAAATGGTCATGAGGCAGTCGCACCAGCATTAAGTTAGGCAGTCCGTGCTGTTCCACATCTCTTTCCCACTCCCTGTATAGATAGGTATCGGAGTTCTTTTGGTCGTATCCCCGGAAGTAAAGATCTGTTCTATCTTGCAACGCAGCTTTACCCACCGGAGCTTGAAGAATCTTGTCAGCAAAAGGTTGGGGTGAGATGGGGATGTAAGGTGGTGTACCGGGAGCAGGGTTAGCGATTGGTTGTGTCGCATCGTCTTGGTTGGTGTTGTAGTAGATACCATCTACAAAGAAACCATAATTACGTACTGTTTTGCCAGCACGTAATGCAGAATCCCACAGGTAACCACCAATAGCTTCAGATGCTAAGTCACCATCTCCTTCTGGGGCATTCACATCTTGATTACCGGGTAAGATTGAAGAACTGCCAGATGGATCGACAACTCCGGTAACGCGGGTTGTTATTGGTGATCCTGGGTCGGAAGTCTGTGGTAAATTCAAGATAGTATTGCGGTTGGTACCTTCATAGTCATAGGTTAAACCGTTGAATCCAGCATTACCGTAGAGAACTGATTGAGTTTTCTCTGTGTAGTCTGTTGTACGAGCATAGGTAGACCAGTTCCAACCGACCCCACTCGATTCACCACTGTCATAGAAGTTATCAAAGGTGGTAAAGTCTAAGGCAAGTTTGTGATGGTTTGGTGAAATGAGTTGTGGGAATAAAGTCAATCCTGGGTCCCCATTCCCGATAGGCAAGTCTCCCAGTACCTGGTCATAGGTACGGTTCTCTTTAACTATGTAGATAACGTGCTTAATCTTGTTCCGTAAAAACCTCATTGTGGGGTCAGGACGACGATTGTCAAAACCGTTGTTTTTATCTACTTGTGCTGAAAGTGTCGCTAATGACCCACGATGTGGAACCGGAATAATTGAAAGCCCAGCTTTTTCCAAAGCCCAGCTATAATCGTTTCTAAAATTTGTGTTCCGTGCTAGTCCTGCTGGTGTCGTCCGATTATTAGAAGGGTTGGGACCAGAATTACTCTTGGCATTGACAACGTAGAGCCTTTTACCGTTTGGACTAACACTTACAGAATTTGGATACCAGCCTGTAGGTATGCGTCCAATCACCTGACCTAATTGTAAATCTACAACGGCAACAGCATTCTCACCGCCTAAGGTGACATATAGTGTTTGCTGGTCTGGAGAAAGACTTAGGGAATTGGGGTTTGCACCTTTGTACTTATATCCAGGTCGAGATAAAGAGATGGTTTGAACGACTTTCTCATTATCTGTATCAATGACTGAAATCGAGTCATTATTACCGTTAGCTACATACAGTCGATTTTGGTCTGATGAAAGTAGTATTTTGTTTGGCTGGCTACTTACAGGGATTCGGGTAATTTCGCCAGAATTAATATTAACAGCAAGCACTTCGTTATCTCGCTGGCTGCTGATGAAAGCTTTATCAGCTAAACCATCGTTTGTACTTTTTAGGGCTATATCAAAGGGAAATTCCCCTGTTGCTTCTTTATCACCCGGCTTAAAGAACTGAATGTCCCGGAGTACTTGACGAGTATTAGTATCAACAATTGATATAGAGTCATTCTCAAAGTTAGCAGCAACTAGAGTTTTGCCGTCTTTACTAACGGCAACACCTGCGACAACTGCTCCTGTTGCTAGTTGACTTGCAGGAGTACCCTTTAACAAACCACCATCATATTTAGGGAATGGTGCAGTTTGATTAGAGTTGTGCCCTAGTAAAATAAATGGGGCATCTGGTACATACTGGTTGCCGTTTAAGGTATAAACATAAATGCGATCGTCAATCCCACCTGATACATAGAAGCGTTGACCGTCTTGAGCCCAAGCTAAACCATTATAAGTATTGGGAATGTTGATTTGCTGCTGTTTAAGCAACTTACCACTATTAACAGCATAGACAAAAACCCATTCTGCTTTTGTAGTTCTTGTAGCAGTAGGTTTGCCAGTGGTGGGATCTAGTACAGGATAGTCAATAGGACTGCCAGTATTTTCGTCCCGGAAGTTTTGGTTGTAGCCACTGGTGAGTACCAGTAAAGTTTTACCATCTGGACTCAGGGCTGTACTTACAGCCTCAGCTGCATCAGCAGTACCATCTGTGCGTAAATCAGTTGGCAAAGGTGCAAAAGTCGAGCCTGGTGCTGCTGCGGGTGTGATTGTTTGACCTGTAGGTAATAACGCTGCACCGTCGCCGATGTTACCAACAGGATTAGTAGTGCGAGCAAATCCTGGTAGTGTGTTTACAAACAAAGAACTTGCCAGTGTAAGACACAGTAAATACCCTTGATTTCTCTTCATCATTAATTTGTTTAAAGTAGATAAGATTTAATTTAAAGTAAATGCTTATAAACTCAGGTTATTCTATTAATAAATTTTGGTTAATTGTGGGTATTATTGGGAAATTTTGGGCGCTGCTGATTTCATGTATGAAT
>CASBQC010000222.1 GCA_949127805.1 Nostocales cyanobacterium PMM_0081 | reverse complement strand
GAATATTTGAGAGAAGTATTCATTGATGGATTAAACATTAATGATGGTTACATAAATTTGGAATGTATTTTTCCTAAAGAAGCAATCAAATGTGAACGCCTGATTCTTGGCTGTAAAAGCTGGCAAGAAGGAAAACTTAGAATTAGGGCATATATAGAGTCTTTTTCTGATGAAAAAAACCAAGAGAACTTAAATGTTCAAATTACTCTAGAATTCTCCCCAGATGAACCCGAAATAACTGAACCTGAGTCACCACTTGATGACATCCGTCGCATGATAAACGAAGTCAGCACATGAGTAAAACTCCCCGTATTCGCATCCCTCCAGAAGTGAGGAAATACGTCTTTCAACGCGACAAATATCAATGTCAAAGTTGTGGTAAAACAAATGAGCAAACTAATCTCACTATTGACCATATTATACCCCTTGCCCGTGGTGGTAAAAATGACATCAGTAACTTACAAACTCTCTGCTTTACCTGCAACTTTCAAAAAACAGATAAAACTGATCATCGCTTTCGGCGGCATTTTGATTTCTAGGATAATATTAACTGTTAGTTTCTTAGGAATATGTCTAAAAACCTTAACAGCAACTCCCGAAAGTTATCCAAAAGTACTGTTTTCTTATACTTTTGCACTATTATAGCTGTCTTCATCGCAGCTTTTCCCAAACTATACGAGATAAAAACAAAAGCCGGGATTGATTTAGCACCAGGAATACATGCCGGTACTGTTTTTGAAAAATACAGCCACGGACTCTTCAAATGTGAGTGGCTTTATCCCTACCATTGCGATCGCGAAGCTTCTTCAAAAAATACTCCCCGTCACATTTAAGTAGAGGGATAGGAGGAGTGGAGGAGTGGGGGAGTGGGGGAAAAAGAATTATTCTCCTTGTCTCCCTTGTCTCCCTTGTCTCCCTTGTCTCCCTTGTCTCCCTTGTCTCCCTTGTCTCCTTACCCGAACTTACCCAACCAAGGACTAACATCAACAGCTAACTTTTGTCCCAAGTTCAGCAGATGACGACATTGATGAGTATCTTTGCCACTAGCGATCGCAGCCGCACAATGCGGTAATATTTGACTGTGCAAACAGCTGAAGTATAATTCCTGGGATCGCTCCAGACAGATGCCGATATTCATCTGATAACTGATATCTATCAACCTTTCCAAGCGTTGGATATCTGCATCGAATGTGCCGTTAGGATCGTGCAATAATTGCCAAAGCGATCGCAAAATCAATTGCTCTAACATCAGCTTGCCGTCATGGATATTCAACTGACAATGCAGTTGTTTGGCTTCTTTGGCGATCGCCTCCAATTCTACTAGATAATTCGCACTTTCTTCCGGCTCGGCGATGTCTTGCTCAAGCGATCGCAATGTCATCATACACCGATGCCCTAAGGCAATCTCCGCTGCCACCTGCAACTCTTGCGGTACTTCTAGTTGATCCCGGTGGAATGCCATCATGACACCGTAATTATCCCGATACGTTTGAGTATAAAGTTCATTTAACCGTGTCAGTGTTTCCTGACTCAATAACCGCATAATTCGATGGCGTTCCTCAGCAAATAAATTCTGCAAGCTGAAAGGTTCTTCCCCAAACAACTGCGTCATCGCCAAGATAGTATGCGCCGCACTTGCTTGTTCCAGCGCTCCAAACAGCTTTTCTTTTAACTGGCTGTAACTACGTCTGCCCTCAAAAGGTTGAATGCAGCAATGAAAATCCCAGCCTCCCAAATGCAACACAGCAAAAACTAAATGTTCGCTTTCCCAAGTAATTTCTGACACCAGCTTTATTTGTCCCATCGCCAAAGTTAGCGATCCCAGGCGTTGCATTTGGTAATCTAGCTCATTTGCCGTGTAGCAATAAACCCGCTTTTGGTGAGGATGTGGAAGTTTGCAGGAAGAATTATGGGTTTCTGTCGGTTTGCGATCGCTATTGCCAAATAATGAAGTAATCGCGTAATGTGCTGCAACTTGCTGAAAGCCGACTTGCGCTGTTAACACTAATTGGCGATAAATTTCCCCACCATGCTTGAAGAGATCAACATTACTGGGGGCTAAACCAAGGCGTTTAACAAAGTCTTTTTCTAATTGTACACCCGCTACATCTCCCGCCAATTCCATTGCCCGCGCCGCATAGCGCATAATCTGCGTTCCCTCTGGACGGGAAATTTCTTCAAAAAACCAACCGCAGCTGGTGAACATAAGCAAAGCATGACGCTGCATTTCTAAAAGCCGTAATGCGTCTACTTGTTCTGCGGCTGTGAGTTTGTGGGTTTGATGGCGGCTGAGGAATCGGTTAATATTTGCTGGAGAGCGATCGCGCATCACTTCGATATATTCATTTCTCGCTTGCCAGGGGTCGCTGAAAACTTGTCTGCCATATTCTTCATATACTTCAATTAAGCGATCGCGTAGCCAATTTAAAGCATCTCGCAACGGACGCCGCCATTTTTGATGCCAAACACCCCCTTCACCACCACAACCGCAATCATCTTGCCATCTATCGACACCGTGGGCGCAACTCCATGCTGTGACTGGCTTTAATTCGACTTCCCAAGCCGGCGCTTCTAAGCTAAGGTAGTGGGCAAAGTTCGTTACCGTCCAACCTTTCTGAGGAAATTCTTCGATGAATGCGTAAGCTAAAGTTTTCTCAGTTCCTTTCTTGTGATGTCCAAAGGTTTCCCCATCCGTCGCTACAGAAATTAACTGTGCAGGACGATGATCCCCGCGCACTGCTGAAGCGATGCGTCCTGTAAACTGACTGGAATTGTAAACCACATCACTAAAACCCATATCCCGCGATATCGGACCATCGTAGAAAAAGATATCTATATATAGTTTGTCATTTGACTCTTGACCATTGACTATTGACTCTTGACCATTGACTATTGACTCTTGACTCCCTTTCAAATAACAACGATAAGGGCGGGTAGAATCAATTTGAGCACCGCCGACTTCGTGCCATTCTGAGTGCGGATTGTCGTTATAAGGTATTGGACGACAACGTTGTGCTTGAGAAGGTGCAAGGACGATAAAACGAATGCCTTCAGCAACCAAAGCTTCTAAGGTTGCGTAATCTACAGCAGCTTCTGCTAACCACATACCTTCGGTATCGCGTCCAAAGCGGGATCGGAAGTCTTCCTTACCCCAGTGGATTTGGGTTTGTTTGTCGCGGTCGTTGGCAAGAGGCATGATGATGTGATTGTATACTTGCGCGATCGCATTCCCATGACCGTTTAGGCGATCGCAACTTTTGCGATCCGCTTCTAAAATCCGTTGATAAACCTCCACATCATGGCGTTCTAGCCACGACATCAACGTAGGTCCTATATTAAAGCTGAAATACTCGTAATTATTCACGATCTCCACCACTTCACCTCGGTTGTTTAACACTCTGGCAAAGGCATTCGGGCGGTAACATTCCCAGTGAATCCGTTCATTCCAATCATGGAAAGGCGCAGCACCAGGTTGGCGCTCAATCGCATCCAAATAAGGGTTTTCCCGTGGCGGTTGGTAAAAATGACCATGCACAGCTACGTAAACACCAGTAGCCGTTCTCAACGGATCGGGTTGCTGGGTATATGCCTGGGTTTGGTTTGACATCAATGAGCCTGCACTAGCCGGCATTTCAGCAGCTGAAGTCATGTATCTTTATCCTAAATCACTAAAAATTACAGTTGCGCTATCGAAAATTAAAGCAATAATAGTTACCGCGCCATCTGATAAATAGCGGTATAAACAACTATGATAAACAAGCTAATTTTTGACTAAAGAAGTCTGAACTATGAAAAATACATGTGTAATTTGCTATAACTCTCATCGCTTTATAGGTGAGGTATTTCATTTTTCATACTTTACCCTTCAGTTGACTTGCCTTAGGGATCGCGGGTCATCTGCGTTCTTAAACTTCGCATTTCCCCTAGGCATGAGTGAATTATCCATTGTCAAAAGCCTTAGTTAACGGGTTATTTGGTTTGCAGCCCGAAAAAACTTAATTGTCTTTTAATATATTAAACCCCATTTTTGGTGTCAAGTTCCGGCTTAAATTAATACTTTTGTAACAAAAGATTGCGAAAGCTGCACAAATCGCAAATCATTTTTACATATTTAGGCAAAAAGTGCAAACAGTAAAATCTCTGAGCCGTTCTACCGCAGGGTAGAGAGTATCCTAGAGTCTTTGACAGTGCTGAGTAGATAGTGGGAGCGTGGGAGCGTGGTTAGTCGGTAGTGGGAGCGTGGATAACCAACAACCAACAACCAACAACCAACAACCAACTATTTTCCATTCCTATTGATCCCTTGAATTTAGGTAACAAATGTCCGGTAAAAACATTCTCTTTCTCGTTCTGTTATTGTTTATCCCCGTTTCCTTAGCAGCCCAATTTCTCAAATGGGGAGAGTTGATAGTTTTCATCACTGCTGCACTAGCGATTTTGCCTTTAGCAGGTTGGATGGGTACGGCTACAGAAGAAATTGCTGTGGTAGTTGGTCCAACGCTAGGAGGATTATTAAACGCCACCTTCGGTAACGCCACAGAATTAATCATTGCTATAATTGCCCTGAAAGCTGGGCTAGTGGATGTAGTCAAGGCAAGTATAACCGGCTCGATTATTGGCAACTTACTACTTGTGATGGGTCTTTCTATGCTGTTGGGAGGACTTCGCTACAAGGAACAGACATTTCAGCCAATTGTAGCGCGGGTAAATGCAGCTTCTATGAATTTGGCGGTGATTGCAATTTTGCTGCCAACAGCGATGAACTATACTTCTGTTGGAATTAGCGAACAAACCTTGGCAAATCTTTCCCTTGCGGTGGCGGTAGTATTAATCATAGTCTACGCCCTGACGTTGCTATTTTCGATGAAAACCCACGCCTATCTTTATGAGGTGGGTTTAGTCGAGTCAGAGGAAATTCATACCAAGCCAAATATTTTGCTGTGGACTGGGGTGCTGCTAGTATGTACTCTTTTAGTGGCGCTTGAGTCAGAAATGTTGGTAGATTCTTTAGAAGTAGCCACATCCCAGCTAGGTTTGACGGCACTGTTTACAGGGGTAATCCTGGTTCCCATCGTTGGTAACGCGGCTGAACATGCTACCGCAGTTACCGTTGCCATGAAAAATAAGATGGATCTTTCCGTTTCGGTGGCTGTGGGATCGAGTATGCAGATTGCTTTATTTGTCGCTCCTGTTTTAGTGATAGCTGGGCGAGTATTAGGTCAGCCGATGGATTTAGATTTTAATCCCTTTGAATTAGTGGCTGTGGCTGTATCGGTGTTGATTGCAAATAGCATTAGTTCTGATGGTAAATCTAATTGGCTAGAAGGCACGTTACTGTTAGCCACCTATATAGTATTGGGGTTCTCTTTCTATTTCTATCCAGTAACAAATGGCATGAGTTAGTTGTAACTTGACACTCCCTGCCGGGGAATTCACTCAATAACAATAGCGATGTCTAACAACATCGCTTTTTGTTATTGGAACTTGGTGGTGTAAATGTATACCGTTCTTCCTCTGGAAGCCCCTGGCTCATGAACGAAGCCCGACGAGCGCGGGCTTCGTTTGTATAGCGACACCCTTCCCTTGGTGTTGACTACTATTTAAATTTCTAATTAAAAAAGACCAAGCAGAAAGATGACGGTCAATCCACAGAAGGCAAGGAAGGAAATAATAACTATGTTGCCTACGCTGTGGTCAGATGTTGCTTTTTGTGTATTTACAGCCATATGAATCAACCTGATTTTTACGACTTTATGCTGAAATTATAAACACATTGAATCAGGTGTTTTCTAT
>CASBQC010000221.1 GCA_949127805.1 Nostocales cyanobacterium PMM_0081 | reverse complement strand
GCGTGGTGTGGGGGTGTGGGGGAAGCGTGGTGTGGAGAAGAAATTTTTCCTTGTCCTCCCTTTCCCCCCTCTCCCACTGCCCCCCTCTCCCTCTGGTCAAGTTCCAGTCTTGGCAGCAACTATCACTTCTTTAACTTTCCCAGGATCTCCCATCGGCTTGGCTTGCTCTTTATTGACACTCACCAACACACCCCCAGCGTTGTCGGCTTTGACTGTCAGATGATCTTGAGCTTTCCAAGTGCGTTGAGTTCCTTCTGGCAATTCGCCTTCAAATTGAGTTTTGCCATCAGCGACTACGCGAATCCAAGATTTCTCCTTGAAAGTGACACCAATCTGCACTGCTTGCCCGTTACTGCTGATATTGCTAACAGGTTGAAGTTCTGGCTGTGTTTGTTTCGGCTGAATCTGTGCTTTTTCGGTGCTTTGGATATTGTTGGCTTCGATCGCAGCATTATTCAATAATTGAGATAAGCCGTTAACAGAGCAGATAATCAAACCGATGTAAAGCACATAAAGATGAAAAGGACGCAGCACTTGACCCAAAGGCTTAGGTTTCCAACCACGTGTCAGGTTAAGGCGATTTGAGCCGACGGGGAAAGTCTTAGCAAATTCTGCTCCATCCAACCCCAGTGCATCTGCAAATTGTCTAATTAAACCGCGAATATAAATTGGTTCTGGCAAATCATCTAAATTACCTTCTTCGATCGCTTGCAACAATCGACGGGGAATCATGGTTAATACGACCATTTCATCCAAGGATAAACCTTGCTCAGTACGCGTTACCCAAAGTTGACTACCCAAGGAAGCCAACATTTCGGCTTGTAATTGCTCCACAGAAACTACTGGTTGCTCGTCATCCTTGCTTTTTTGCCATTTCATCATTGTTTGATACTCCTAAACCCAGCTGAATCATTAATAGGTAGGTATATGCTTAATTTGCTCTTGCAAAAAGCGAATCTCATCATCTTTTAGGGAACGATAGGAACCTTCAGTTAAAGAAGGTTCTCCGGGCTTTTCTAATTGAATCGGACCGATGGCTGTGCGGTGCAGCTGAATCACTGGGTATCCCAATAGTTCCGCTACACGGCGAATCTGACGATTTCTTCCCTCCTTTAAAATAATTTCTAGGCAGCTTTCATCTGCCAAACTTTCTCTTAGACGCACTTGCGCCGATCGCGTTTTTTTACCCTCCAGCATCACACCCTGACGCCATTTTTGTAACACTGATTCTGGAGGATGACCTTTTACCAAAACACGATAAGTCTTAGGAATACTGTAGCTGGGATGAGTTAACCCAAATGTCAAGTTTCCGTCATTTGTAAGTATTAATGCCCCTGTAGAGTATGCATCTAAACGACCAACTGGATGAATGCCTTGATTTTCTCTTAATTCTTTCGGTAGTAGATGTAGAACTGTTCGTCGTCCTTGGGGATCTTCGCAGGTGGAAACTATTCCAGCCGGTTTATGTAATAACAGATAAATTAAAACTGGACGCACAAAACCAGATATTGGCTTGCCATCTATTATGATGGTATCTCTTTCGGGGTCAGCTTTTTCACCTAAGTGCGCCAATACGCCATTAATCTGCACCCGCTTAAGCCTAATCATTTCTTCGGCTTGGCGTCTTGAGGCTATACCCCATTTAGATAGAATCTTTTGTAACCTTTCCTCCATGTGGAAATTACTTATTATTTTGTTAAGGATTAAATTAAATATAAGAATTGGACTTTGTTGGTGATAGCCACAAATGTTAAAGTTGAATTCTGTTTGAGCGCGCTCCTTGGTTGTTATACAAATACTTATCAAAAAGTTGATTAGATGCATAAAGAAAATTCATCACCCAAAAATCCCCACAAAATACGCATCATAAGCAATGTATTAAAAACAGCACTCTTGCTGTGGTTGCGATCGCAAGTCAGCCAGATATCGGAACTGAAAGTGGAAATTCAAGCAAGCGATCGCCAACTTCTTTCCGGTCGTATTCCAGGAATATCTATTTTTGCTACTCATGCAATTTATCAAGGTCTCCATCTCACAGAAATTTTACTAAAGGCAGAAAATATAAGGATAAACATCGGCGCAGTACTCAAGGGACAACCACTGCGACTGTTGGAAACAGTACCAGTAGTTGGCGAGGTAATCCTGAACGAGGAGGATCTCAAAGCCTCTCTCTCATCGGAATTATTATCGACTGCTTTAAATGATCTACTGCTAAAACTATTACCAGAACACAGCCAAAATTCCAAGGGAACTGCTTGGCAAAAAATTTCCCTTGCAAATAATAAATTGATACTTTGCGGAATTCATACAGACGTCACCAATCCCACCACCATTGAGATGAGTGTAAGCATAGAATTACTCAGCCCTCATGAATTACATCTCTCACAAATCCAAATAAAACACGACACAGCAGTGCTTACAGAGGGTAATCAAGGACATTATCTGGATCTAGGTTCAGATGTAGATATCCAAGAATTAACAGTGATCCCAGGTAAACTAGTCTGTCGCGGAGGGATTAACGTTAATCCCTAATTATTAAAAATTAAAAAGAAAAAATAATTATTGTTGATTTTTTTTAATGTCTGTAATTTCAACGGCATTGGGCACGCTCGCACGCTCGCATTGGTAATAATTCTTCCCATGAGTCCCTTTTCCCCTCTTCAATGACCCCTAGTCCCTAACAGTGGCAATACGAGTGTGACGAAGTAGTAAACTAAAGGAGCGGTAAAAATATAACTATCAGTACGATCTAAGATGCCGCCGTGACCGGGGATTAATTGCCCAGAATCTTTTACCCCAGCATCGCGTTTAAGCATGGATTCGGTAAGATCGCCCAAAAGACTAGCGATCCCAATGAGCAAACCCAGCGCCATACCAGTCAAAGGAGGTTTTGACCAGTTAAGAAAATAAGCTCCAACCACTCCTACGAGAACGCTGGCGCTAATGCCAAATACTGCTCCTTCAACGGTTTTTTTCGGGCTGATATAAGATAGGGGAGTTTTACCGAAGAATTTGCCAAAAATGTAAGCGCCGATGTCAGCAGACCAAATGCAGAGGAAGGTCAGGGCTGTTGCTGTTAAACCTTGTGGTAGAAAAGCAAAATTTCCTTTTTGAAAAATGTCTAGCCAATCTGGGGGTAAGTACCCACCTAAAGGTATATTTTTGATACTCGAACTATCAATTGCGCGTAACCTTACCCAGTAACTCGGTAAATAACCGGTGTAAAATAACCCCATAATCGAAGCGGAAATATCGGCGATTGTTGCCATCTTCGGCTGAAACAATAAGTAAAAACAAATAAATGTACCAGCCAATGGCATGACAGCATCAGCTAAAGAGCCATTAACGGTACAAATCACCACTAAGGCTTGGGTGACAACAAGAGTAGTTTTCGCGGCAGGGGCTATACCTTTGCTTCGCACTAAATCAAAATATTCTTGTTGACCTAAAAAGATAATCACCGCAAACATGAGACTAAAGTACCAACCCCCTAAAAGGGTCGCACTTAAAGCAATGGCGATCGCCACAATTCCACTAATAATTCGAGACCAAGGCATAGCAGTATTTTGGATTTTGGATTTTGGATTTTGGATTAGAAATTAGCGATGGGGAATTAGATATTAAATAAATTTCTTAGTACCCACACACAAGTCTGAGTCACCAGTCCCCAATCTAAAATCTAAAATCTAAATTCTAAAATCTATCGGATTTAGTCTAGTTTCTCACCACTGAGGATAAAAATGGGATCGACAGCAGCAAAGGTTTGGGAATACCCACGTATTTCTAAGCGATTCATTGCCGATTGGACAACTTCAATATTCCGAGCTTGTAGCAAAGAAAAGCTTTGAGAAATAGCATACAGAGTTTCTAGACTAGCAGCTGTGGCGACAACTCGACCGGATGGAGGTAAATAATTCCAAACTGCTTGCAAAATTTCTTGGATAAAACGTCCGGACTCAATACAGACGCGATCAGGTTTCTCTTTGAGATTGTGCAAACACTCTGGGGCACTACCTTCAATCACTTCAACATTCTTTACCTCAAAGCGATCGCAGTTGCGTCTAATCAAGTTAGCTACTTCTTCATCTCGTTCTACGGCAATAATCTGCGCTTGCGGACATAGCAATCCCACTTCTACCGGAATTGTACCTGTTCCCGCGCCAATATCCCACAATACCGAATTCGGATATAGGCGCAGTTGAGCTATCAACAGCAGGCGAATTTCGCGCTGTGAAAGAGGAATTCCCGGTAAGCTTTCAAACAACTCATCGGGAATACCAGGAGTAATGTAGGGCCAAAGTTGGGAAGGCATAAAATTTTACTAAACTAAAAGGGGAATGGGGAATGGGGAATTTCACTCTTGGGAAAAGGTTAAAGGGTAAAGGGTAAAGGGTAAAGCAAGAAGAGTTTTTCCCTTTCCCCCTTCTCTTTTTCCCTTTCAACCTGACCATGATTGCCCTTTACCCTTATTTTTTGTCATGAACAGTCAAATATTAGGCGATCGCTACGAAATTCAGCAACAGTTAGGAAAAAAGGCAGGACGGCGATCGCTTTTAGCTCGCGATTTGCAAACTGAGGAATTAGTTGTAATCAAGTTACTTTCTTTCAACAGCGATTTTGAATGGGACGATCTCAAGCTGTTTGAACGAGAAGCCGAAACGTTAAAATCGTTGTTTCATCCTTCTATTCCCCGCTATTTAGACTATTTTGAGGTTAATTCCCTTTCTCTTAAAGGATTTGCTTTAGTACAGTCTTATATCCCAGCACAAACTTTAGAGCAATACTTAAAAGCAGGACGTAGTTTTACGGAAGCGGAAGTAAAAGAAATAGCTAAAGAACTTTTATCCATTCTGATTTACTTGCACTCTTTACATCCAAGAGTAATTCACCGCGATATTAAGCCTAGCAATATTTTATTAGGCGATGCCTACGGCGGGCGGAGCCAACGCACTGGTAATAGTCCGGGTCAAGTATACCTTGTAGATTTCGGTTCGGTGCAGACTGTTGCCAAAGAAAGCGGAACTCGGACTGTGGTAGGGACATACGGTTATATGCCACCTGAACAATTTGGCGATCGCACAACAAGCGCTTCTGACCTTTATAGTTTAGGTGCAACGTTAATTTACTTGGTCACGGGTACTCACCCAGCAGATTTACCTCAAAAGGACTTTCGCATATCATTTGAGCATATCGCTAATCTGGGTCCCGCTTTTACTGATTGGTTGCGCTGGATGACTGAACCGAGTTTAGAAAAGCGTTTGAGTTCTGCTGTTGAAGCACTTGCAGCTTTAAATGATTCACAACCCAGAATCACTACTTTAGCTTTGCATAAACCAGGCGGTAGTAAAATTCAACTTACCAAGGATAGGGATTTTTTAGAAATTATCCTTCCACCAGTTGGGTTTCAGTCATCGATGGTGTTCACGGGTTTGTTTGCGATCGCCTGGAATTCATTTATCTTTTTTTGGACAACCGCCGCTCTTGCTGCTCCTTTTCCTGTCAATATTATATTTAGCTTATTCTCCCTTCCTTTTTGGGGTGCTGGCTTTCATCTAGCGTATACGCTACTGTTTCCTTTATTCAAAAGTACCGGATTGCGCTTGACAAAACAGCAAATCGCCTTCACAACCAAGATATTTGGATTTCAATTTTATCACTGTTCATCGCCAAGACAAGATATTACTAAGTTGATTTACACTTCCTACTACTCTAGTAAAGACTGTAAAGGAAACAGCGTTAAAGTGCCGACGCAATTAGAAATTTGGGCAGGAGTCCAGAAATATGAAATATATGTTAAGAGCATTCATAATAATGGTATTGTCAAATCCGAAGTTGAACTCGAATGGCTAGCCCATGAATTGAGTGTTTGGTTAAATATACCGATTACATCACGACATTGGTCGTAAGGATTTCAGTCCTTTCATTAACCATTAAAACGCTCACTACAAATACATCACAGGGAGCATCTCAATGAGTGCAAATATAGCTTGTCATGCTGAACGGAGCGATAGCGCAGTGAAGGATCTCGACTGTATTTGAGCAAGAGATTCTTCTCTTCGAGACGCTTTGCGAACTCTTCACTTCGTTCCGTTCAGAATGACAGGGGTGTTTTTACACTCATTGAGATGCTCCCCAATACGGTTCGGATAATGTTTTTTGATGAAAATTATAGATCCTTAACACGCCCGCGTATTGAGATGCTCACTACAAAAACATCACTACTGTCTATAGTTAATAAAGAAGAGTTAACAGGAGACGCCTATGTTTGGACTGGGATGGACAGAAGTGGGTGTAATCGCTATAGTTGCTATTTTAATTTTTGGACCAAAAAAAATTCCGGAACTAGGAAGGGCACTGGGCAAAACCCTCAGGGGGTTTAAAGAGGAAATGAAAAATCCCAGTGACGAAAACAGTCCGGAAGAAGATGTAAAAAGTTAGGAGTCAAGGGTCAACAGTCAAGGGTCAACAGTCAAAATATTGACTTTTTGACTATGGACTATTGACTCTTTGACCGACTTCGCACGTCATAACAGCTTATTTAACACAGAGATTTGGGAATCTACAGGATTAATTGTCGTATTTTGTTGATGTAGTTCCTCTTTAACTAGACCCCGCAGTTTAATTAACTTAATAGCGCGGGTGACACTTTCTGGTAAAATCACCACCAGACTATTATCAGGAGCCATATCCAAAGCTTTGTTAATTGCTTGGGTTTCGTCCATAACGACTTCATAGCGGCAATTAGGCTTGACTTGGGTGATGCCTTGTGCAATCAAATTCGCAGCTGAACCCCGTGGACGCCCCCTTGTGTCATCATCTTCTTTGACGATAATGTAGTCAAAAATATCTGCTGACAGTTTACCTAAAGTAACAAAGTCTTCGTCACGGCGATCGCCTGGTCCACCAACTACACCAATTCGCTCTCCTGTATTCCAGTTGCGGACAAATGAACCCACAGCTTCGTAACTAGCCGCGTTATGGGCATAATCTACCAAAGCGTGGTGATTCCCCAAATTAAACAAATTCATTCGTCCTGGGGTTTGACTCACAGAAGCGCGAAAGGTTTTCAACCCAGCACGAATCTGTTCAATTGCCACATTTTGGACAAAAGCCGCTAAAGAAGCTGCTAAAGCATTAGCAATCATAAACGGTGCACGTCCCCCCATTGTCAAAGGTATATTTTCTGCCCTTTCGATGCGGTGCGTCCAATCGCCTTTGACTATTGACAAATAACCATTTTCATACACTGCTGCAACTCCACCCTTTTGGATGTGCTTTTGCACCAGAGCCGAATCGGCATTCATAGTGAAGTAAGCAATATTCGCTTTAGTTTTTTCTGCCATTGCCGCGACTCGCACATCATCGGCGTTGAGTACTACATAGCCATCAGGATAGACAGATTCCGCTACCACACTCTTGAGATTAGCCAATTGGTCAATAGTATCAATGTCGCCTATGCCTAAATGGTCAGCGGCAACATTTAATACTACACCTACATTTGCGGCTTCAAAACCCAGCCCTGAGCGGAGAAGACCACCGCGAGCCGTTTCCAGCACTGCTATTTCTACAGTTGCGTCTTGCAAAATTAACTGAGCGCTTTGGGGACCTGTATTGTCTCCCGCTTCCACTAAGTAATCACCGATATAAGTTCCATCAGTAGTTGTATAACCTACAACTTTTTTGGTTTGCTTATAAATGTGTGCTAGCAGGCGAGTAGTGGTGGTTTTGCCGTTCGTACCCGTCACGGTGAGGATGGGAATGCTGCTGGATTGGTCGTTGGGGAACAGCATATCCATCACTGCGCCGGCAACGTTACGGGGGATGCCAACGCTTGGGGCAACGTGCATCCGGAAACCAGGGGCAGCGTTAACTTCGACAATTACGCCATCAACTTCGCGCAAAGGACGGCTAATATCGGTGGTGACAACATCAAGTCCGGCGATATCCAAACCGATAATTTTGACTACGCGTTGTGCTAGCCAAACGGTTTCTGGATGGATTTCGTCGGTGCGGTCTACAGCAATACCACCTGTACTGAGGTTAGCAGTTGCCCGTAGATAACACATTTCACCTTTATTTGGCACGCTATTTAGGGTATAGCCTTGCCTTTCTAGTAGTTGATAACTGGTGCGGTCTAGTTCAATTTTTGTCAGGACGTTATCATGTCCTTCACCGCGATTTGGGTCTTGATTGGTTTCCTCAATCAAGTCAGCTATGGTGGATCTGCCATTACCAACTATATGAGCGGGCACGCGTTCAGCTACTGCTACTACTTTGCCATCTATCACCAATACTCTATGGTCGCGCCCGACATAATAGCGCTCAACAATGACTGCGCGAGAAACTTGTCTTGCGGCATCGTATGCGGCTTCAGCTTCTTCTTTGGTGCGGATATCAATGGTAATCCCGCGTCCGTGATTGCCATCTACGGGCTTAATGACGATGGGAAAGCCGCCAACTTGTTCAATAGCTTCTGACAAATCGTCCAAGAAGTTGATTACCGTACCTCTAGGGACTGGCACTCCCGATGCAGCTAAGATGCGTTTTGTGGCTTCTTTGTCGCCTGCGAGTTCTACACCCAGAACGCTGGTATTATCGGTCATTGTGGCTTGCATCCGCTTTTGGTTAGCGCCGTAGCCCAGCTGAATCAAAAAGCGTGCCGGCAGAGACATCCAGGGAATGCCTCTTTTTTCGGCTTCTTTGACAATTGCTTCTGTTGAGGGTCCTAAGGAAGCATCACGCCACAATTCTTTTAAGTCTTGTAAGTCTTGCTCTAATTCGGCTTTGGGATAACGACCTCGATCAACTATGCTTTGACACAACCGCACTGCAGCGCGTGCCCCGTAGCGTCCGGCTTCTTCATTCAGGTATTCGATTACTACCTGGTAAACCCCAGGTGTGGCGGTTTCGCGAGTCCGACCAAAGCCTACCTGCATTCCGGATAATTCCTGGAGTTCTAAGGCTACGTGTTCGGCGATGTGACCCATCATGGTGCCTTCGCGAACCCGTAACAAGAAGCCACCACGACAGCCAGGGGAGCAATAATGACCCTCCAAACTTGGCAGTGCCTCAACTAATCCTTCATAGAAGCCAGGAATTTCATTCGAGGGCGTCTCGGCGAGATTTTCTAAGTCGAGGCGCATGACTATGAGCTTGTGGCGTCGAATGCTCCAGTAATTGGGGCCGCGTAATGTCTGGATCTTGAGGATTCTCATGGGAATAGGTAGATGGAGATTCGGAACCTAAATTCTAGTTTTCTATTAGTTTCATACTGGAATTGACCGCTAAACTGTTCATTGTAAACAGTTTTTTCTTTTTACATGGTATGGTTGATGGTTTTTTCCAGCTAGCCAGAAATTAGCGATCAATACAGTGTAACCTCAGATACTCTATTCCGTCAGCTGGAAATACGGTGTACAGCGGGCAGGACGGTGCGTTGGTAGAGGTGGAAGCGATCGCCATGACTGAGGATATGCAGTCGCAAATTATGCGCCGTTAGCGGTTCTGAGGCTCCAACATGAGGTTCGTTGGTATGTGTCACTTCTGTCGGATCAACAATTGTCACACTGCCTTTGCCCATAGCTTGCAGCCAACCATCCCTTTCAAACATGGCACAAGTATCTTCATCAATACCAATACCGAGGCGATCGGGATGTGCGGCGATCGCACTAATTAACCTTCCCATCCGATTGCGATTGTGAAAGTGTTGATCGACAATCACCTCAGGAATAAATCCCAAACCTGTTGCCATATCAACTAAAGAACGTTTTGGTGTTTCACCACTGCCCCCACCAGCAATCATATGATGCCCCATTACTGCTGCCCCTGCCGAAGTACCTGCTAAGGTTAGCTGCCCTGCCCTCACTCGTTGCCTGATAATTTCCATTGCTGGCGTATCCGCCAACACACCACACAGGCGTAATTGATCCCCTCCTGTCAAAAACACCCCGCTACAGGCTTCTAAGGATGCTTTTATTTCGGCACTTTCACACTGTTCCCGTTCTCGAATGTCTAATATCTCAACCTTTTTAGCACCCATTTCTTCAAAAATCCGGGTATACCGACCACCAATGATGGCAGGTTCGCGAGAGGCTGATGGAATTATTGTAATATAGCCATTGCTAGCACCGGCACGTGCAAAAAAAGTTCTTAGGATTTCACGTCCATGAACTTTGTCTTCTGCGCCTCCGATAACTAGAACAGCGGTCTTAGTTGCTTGAGGTGTCCTCATTTCCAGCGATTTAGCTTTTAATTGCGGCATTGTGTTTCTCCTGTCAACAACTTCGGATGAGTAAAACAAGGTTCATTTTTTCTGATGATGTTCCTGCTTCGCTTCAAAGGAGGACACTTAAACAGCTGCTCTTGTTGCGGCTTTTGCTTTCAACGCAAGCTCTGTTCCTTAACGTGGTAGACACGCGCTGGAGGTAGGGAGAAATTGATTCTTCCCCCAGCGCGTGTCTACCGAACGCTCTTCGGTAGTGTCCCTTGCCGTTCCTCAGGGCAAAGAAGAGTGTTTTTCACCTGTCCTAATTTTCCAGACTGGTAAAATGCTGGGCGTTGCAGGTGGAGCGCACGCTTTTTTCTGAGGCTGGCTTGATGCATCAGGTAGAAGTTGTTAACTTACTTCGATTATTAATTTAAATGTAGTTGTCACAATATTTAAACATAAATTAAGTAATTAGAAAAACTTTTGCCGACGCAAAAAAATCAATAATTCTGGTACTTTTAGATACTATTGATGAAGCTCAAGAAGCCTTGCACGTGACATCAGTCGGGGAAGGGGCAGCTTTGCTGCTTTACAGGGGGTAGGGGGAAAAGTGAAGAAAAAGATAAAAGTTTTTTATTCCTTTCCCCTTTCGCTTTTAACGTTTTCCTCTTTTTTTTTCAGACATGCCAATTTAAGATTAGTGTCCTTGAATACGAATTACTGTGCGCTTTGATATAGTTACGCTATTTCCTGACTCGTTTATTTCTGTTCTCAGTTCTGGGCTGCTTGGTAAAGCCTTAGCCAAAAAGATTGCCGAAATTAATTTGGTTAATCCACGAGACTTTACTACCGACAAGCACCGGAAGGTGGATGATGAACCATATGGCGGTGGAGTGGGAATGCTCATGAAGCCAGAACCCATTTTTAAGGCTGTGGAGTCCCTGCCAATTTTACCTCGCAGAGAGGTTATTTTGATGAGTCCTCAAGGTCAAACGATAAATCAACCACTGTTGCGAGAACTCGTGACAAATTATGACCAGTTAATTGTCATTTGCGGACATTATGAAGGAGTAGATGAGCGAGTGTTGCATTTAGTTACCCGCGAGGTTTCTCTGGGTGATTTTGTTCTCACTGGTGGAGAAATTCCGGCAATGGCTTTGATTAATGGGGTGATGCGACTGCTTCCCGGAACCGTGGGGAAAGCCGAGTCTCTACAATCAGAGAGTTTTGAGGAGGGATTATTAGACTATCCTCAGTATACCCGTCCCGCAAATTTTCGTGGCTGGAAAGTGCCTGATGTATTACTTAGCGGTAATCATGCTGCGATCGCCAAATGGCGTTATCAACAACAAGTTGCAAGAACACGCTTACGGCGTCCCGATTTGTTGAACGAGTCGGGGGAGTAGGGAGTAGGGAG
>CASBQC010000220.1 GCA_949127805.1 Nostocales cyanobacterium PMM_0081 | reverse complement strand
TCCCTACATAGAATCTTTAAAAATAAGCATGGGCAGACCTACGCGATCCTTGATATTCTATAAGTGTTATTTATAAAATTCGTCTGGATGCAGCGCTACAGGTAATGCGAGTCGCTAGGAAATTATCTTTTACTCAACTAGGTTGTAAGTTAAGATTTTATTAAATGCTTAGGGATTTTGCTAGTAGTAATCTGTTTAATAAATAAGAGAGTACTCTTTTAACCAACTACAAAAATGTAGTTTGTTTGCCGGTTTCAATTATATACTTTGAGAAAAAGGGAAAGAAGGCTTTGGACTTTAACATAACACGAAAAGTTATGCCTGATACATTAAAACTGGATGAAGTAGTAGAATTTGCTGAGAACCCTGAACCACGTTGTCCTTGCGTGTTATTACTAGATACCTCAGGCTCAATGCAAGGAGATCCAATTGAGGCTTTAAACCAGGGGTTGTTGAGTTTGAAGGACGAATTAGTAAAAAATTCCCTGGCAGCCAGAAGAGTAGAAGTAGCGATAGTTACTTTTGATAGTAACGTAAATGTAGTGCAAGACTTTGTGACTGCCGATCAATTTAATCCGCCGATTTTGACAGCACAAGGATTGACAACTATGGGTTCGGGAATTAATAAAGCTTTGGATTTGATTCAAGAGCGGAAAATTCAATATCGTACTAATGGCATTGCGTACTATCGTCCTTGGGTATTTATGATTACCGATGGAGAACCGCAAGGCGAATTAGATCACTCGATAGAGCAAGCGTCTCAGCGTTTGCAAACAGATGAAATAAATAAACGGGTAGCTTTTTTTACCGTAGGGGTGGAAAATGCTAATATGACACGCTTAAGTAAAATTGCTGTACGTACTCCTCTGAAACTCCAAGGACTGAACTTTCTAGAGATGTTTGTTTGGTTGTCGGCGAGTATGTCAGCGGTTTCGCATTCACAAGTAGACGAACAGGTTGCACTACCACCAATCGGCTGGGGAACCGTCTAATAAACGATCGCCCTTGGCGGCGGCTGACCCATCGCCTTTGATAATATTTACACAGCTGTTGCCAGAATGAACACATCAAGCAAGATATCTCAATGGCGGGTAGTAGCCGCATCGGTAGGTGGTACAAGCCATTTAAAAAACAAGCAGCTGTGTCAAGACGCACATCACTGGCAAATATTGCCAGATAACGTTTTGCTAGCAGCGGTAGCAGATGGTGCAGGAAGTGCAATCAGCGGGAAAGTCGGGGCAATGGTGGCTGTAGAAGCAGCTATCGAAAATATATCTGTTAAACAATTTACCCGACGAACCTTGGATGATGATGAATTCGTGCGATCGCTTTTGAATGATGCGATCGTTGCTGCAAAAATTGCCGTAGAGGATGAAGCTAAAGCTTGTGACAAACAGCCACAAGATTTAGCAACAACCTTAATTATTACGATTGCTACACCAGAACTTGTCGCAGTAGTGCAAATCGGTGATGGAATGGCTGTTGCCAAGGATAATATGGGCAACTTACTTGCCCTGACTATGCCTGACAACGGCGAATACATCAACGCCACCACTTTTTTAACTTCGCCTAACGCCCTAGAGGGAGCGCAAATGAAATTATGGCGCGAAGCCATAGTTAACGTTGGTGTCCTTACCGACGGGCTACAAATGCTCGCATTAAACATGGCAGTGGGTGCACCTCATAAACCGTTCTTTTTTCCTTTATTTGACTTTGCAGCAAATGCGGAGGATAAAGCAGCGGCAAAAGAGCAATTGGTGAGGTTTTTGCGTTCGGATCGGATTACGCAACGTACTGATGATGACTTAACGCTAATAATTGCTGCCTTAAGCGATTATTAGCGTGATTGGTGCGACTTGAACTTAAATAACCCCCGTCGTAAATTGTAATTCTCAAAATGCAGGTACTACGTAGTCTTAGCAACCAAGAAATCCTCAACCTCACCATCAGTTTAGGGCGAGGCGGAGAAGCTTGTATTTATGCTGTGCCAAGCGATGGCAATTTAGTAGCAAAAGTTTATCACAAGCCAACTGAACAACATGGTCGGAAACTTTTGGCAATGCTTGCCAATCCACCAGAAAACCCCACAGCTAGTTTAGGGCATATTTCTATTGCTTGGCCCTATGAGGCGCTCAAAGCAGTAGACTCCAGCGATCGCATTGTTGGCTTTTTAATGCCCCGCATTCGAGGGATGCGTCCAGCCATCGACTTCTACAACCCCAGAACTAGACGCGAACACTGTCCATTATTTAATTATCAATATTTACTCCGCACTGCCCGCAATTTGGCGGCAGCTTTTGCGGCTTTGCACAACAGCGGTTACTGCGTCGGTGATGTGAATGAATCGAATATCATGGTCAGCGACACAGCACTAGTGACGCTGGTAGATACAGATTCGTTTCAAGTGCGGGATGCAAACCAAAATGTAATTTTCCGCTGCCAAGTTGGTAAACCAGAGTTTACCCCACCAGAACTGCAAAATAAAATTTTTGCTCAATACGATCGCGCGATCGCTCACGACTTATTTGGGTTGGGAGTACTGATATTTCAACTGTTAATGGAAGGTACACATCCATTTTCTGGTATTTATCAAGGTGCAGGCGAACCACCTACCTACGAAGCACGCATTGCTCAAGGTCATTTTACTTACAGTCAACAGCGCCGCGTCCCCTACACCCCTACCCCCATAGCACCAGCTTGGGAAACTCTTCCTCCTAGCTTACAAGAAATGTTTGTCCGCTGTTTTGAGGATGGTCATAACAACCCCCAAATGCGTCCCAGCGCTCAAACTTGGCTGTTAGAACTAGCTGAAATCGAAAATGACCTGATTACCTGCACAGTCAACCCCCAGCATCGCTACAGCAGCCACCTACACAACTGTCCTTGGTGTGAACGTACCTTGCGCTTAGGCGGACGTGACCCCTTTCCATCACACCAGGCAATACAATCTAAAGAACATCTACAACCGCGCAGACAAACTCGACGCAACACAACTGCTACACCAGGCAACGTTTCCCCAATTCCAGCAAACTACATTAATTATCGGCATGTAGCACAACCGCAAAAATTTTCTTATTATCAATCTCCCAAAAAATCAAAATTTTACCCACTGATTTTGTGCTTGCTAGGTTTTGGGATGTTGGGATATTTAGACCTAATGATTAAATTTACTCGTCCCTTAGTTTCCCAAAATCAATACGCTCAACAAACCTTGATGGCTCGTAAAGAGCAAAGCAAAAATAATCTCACCTTTGAAGATTATTATAAACAAGGTCATGCCTCTTATAAAGTCCGAGACTATGAGCAAGCACTGAGCAACTTTAGCAACGCAATCCAACAAGAACCGACACACGCTAAAGCACATATCAATCGTGGTAATGCCCGCTACAACCTGAAAGATTATGATGGGGCAGTTACCGATTATAGTCAGGCAATACAAATCAATCCTAATGAAGTAAAGGCTTATGTAAATCGGGGCAATGCCCGCTATATGCTAGCCGAATATAGCAGCGACCCTGATAGAGATTATAACCTTGCCCTAGCAGATTTTAATAATGCCCTGCGTCTTAATCCTAATGAAGCCGAAGCTTATATCAGACGCGGTATAGTCCGTTCCCAACTTGCTAAATATAGCGGGGACTCTCAACAAGATTACCGCAAAGCAATACAAGACTTTAATCAGGCGATCGCTTTAAATGCAGACAAGTCAGAAGCTTACTTTCAGCGGGGTATTGTTCGTTATCAAATTGGTCAATACAGTAGTGATTTCGATCAAGAATATAAAGAAGCGATCGCCGACTTTAACCAAGCATTACGCATCGATTCTCGAAGTGCAAAAGTTTACCTCAAACGAGGTATAGTCCGCTACGAACTTTCACAGTATGGTGGCAAGCAATCTAATACAAATCATACCCAAGCGATCGCCGATTTGCAGACATCTGCGAAAATTTTCCTTGAGCAAGAGGATATGGATAATTACCAACAAGCATTAAGCAGCATCTGCGTCGTTTTGGAAAACAAATGTGACACTTTCTTTGAAAATACAACTAGCTTGTTAAAAGGTAACTAAAAACTCAAAAATATCTTAACTAACAACTTTTGACTTTGTATTTAGAAAGAGCCAACCTGCTGCCATGTTAGCTCTTTCTAATAATATATATAC
>CASBQC010000219.1 GCA_949127805.1 Nostocales cyanobacterium PMM_0081 | reverse complement strand
GATGGGGAGAGGGGGAGAGGGGGAGAACTCCTAACTCCTAACTCCCGTACAGACGCGATAACCTGTGTCTCTACAATTACCAATTATCAAGAATGGCGGATATTGGCTCCCATCCGTCCGGGAGAGTCTCCTTTTAAAGCTTTGAATAATGCACTTTTACAAGAAAAATTACCAACTTTTGCCCAACCTAAGCAGGATTTTGAAGACGAATTACAGACACTTTATCAAAGTGTCAAAACTTGGACTGAAGCTAATAAAAATACTAAATTACTACTTGTCATTGACCAATTTGAAGAATTAGTTACCATATGTCTAAATGAAGATGAACGCTTAAAGTTTTTGAGCGGCTTGGCAAGAGCAATATCAGCTTTTCCCGAACAGTTACGCATTGTGGTGACGTTACGAAATGACTTTGAACCGCAATTTCGCAATACACCTTTAGAAGCTTACTGGACAGCCGCGAGATTTATCGTGCCAGTCATGTCACGAGAAGAATTGCGCTCTTGTATTGTCGAACCTGCCACCGCTAGGGTAATGTATTTTGAACCGCTAAGTTTAGTAGACCAAATAATTGATGAAGTGGCACAAATGCCCGGAGCCTTGCCGCTACTTTCATTTACCTTAAGTGAACTATATTTAAAATATATTAAAAGTGCCAGAGCAGGCAAAAGAAATAATCGAGCAATTACTCAAGCAGATTATGAAGAATTAGGTGGAGTGACACGCAGTCTTACTCAAAGAGCAGATTATGAATATGATGAATTAATTAAACTTGATTCTGCTTACACCTACACTATCAAATACGTGATGCTGCGGATGGTGGCTATAGGTGGTGGTGATTTGGCACGCAGACGAGTATTGTTATCAGAATTGGAATATCCCAAAGCAGAAAATACGCGGGTAAAGTTAGTAATTGAGCGTTTTCTAGCAGCACGTTTGTTAGTTTCCGGACAAGATACAGAAGGTAACAGTTATATAGAACCCGCTCACGATGTTTTAGTGCGGGGATGGCAAAAACTACTGACTTGGAAAGACCAAGAATTAGGATCGTTGGTGCTGCAACGCGAACTGACACCGACTGCGAATAAATGGACAAGTCAAAGACGAGATAAACAAGCGGTTGGTCTTTTGTGGAATAACGATCCACGTTTACCGTTGGTTAAACAAATATCTGAATCTGATAAAAGTTGGCTGAATTCTATAGAGTTGGAGTTTGTTAAACGCAGTATTGAGAGAAGACGAAATAATCAGCGTCGGACAGTTGGTATTGTTAGTGGAGTTATAGCCTCACTGACTGGATTAACGATTTTTGCTTTGGTTCAACTTCAGTTGTCATTGTTACGTGAAAAAGCAGCTGTAGCAGAAAATCGGCTACCTATAGCTCCTGTAGATGGACTTGTTTTAGCGATTAAGACTGTTGGTGAAAATCGTTCGTTGTTACCGTGGAATATACTGAACCCGGTGAAATCTAGTTTACTTTATGCAGTGCAAGTTACTAAAGAGCGAAATCAGTTGATAGGTCATAGCGATCGCATTACATCTGTAGCTTTTAGTCGAGATGGAAAATACATCGTCAGCGGTAGCGAAGACAACACAGTGCGTTTGTGGGATATATCTGGTAAACAAATTGGACAACCATTTACAGGTCATACAAAATCTGTTCAATCTGTGGCATTTAGTCCTGATGGACAGTACTTGGTGAGTGGTAGTGAAGATAACACAGTGCGCTTGTGGGATATGTCTGGTAAACAAATTGGGCGATCGTTTAAAGGTCATACAAAACCGATTCAATCTGTAGCATTTAGTCCCGATGGACGTTTTATCGTAAGTGGTAGCGAGGACAACACGCTGCGTTTGTGGGACATTTCCGGTAAACCAGTCGGCAAACCGTTTGTTGGTCATACAAATGCTGTTTGGTCTGTAGCATTTAGTCCCGATGGACGATATATCGTCAGTGGTAGTCGTGACAACACAATCCGCTTGTGGGATATTTCTGGAAATCCTGTAGGGAAACCGTTTGTTGGTCATACAGATTCTGTTTGGTCTGTAGCATTTAGTCCTGATGGACGTTATATCGTCAGTGGTAGTAACGACAGAACAATACGCTTGTGGGATATGTTTGGCAAGTTAATTGGGCAACCATTTCAAGGTCATAAAGGTGCTGTTCAATCTGTTCGCTTCAGTCCCGATGGACAGTATATAGTTAGTTCCGGTTTTGACAGGATAGTCCGTTTGTGGGATAAATCCGGGAATCTCATTGACGAACCGCTTAAAGGTCATAAAAATCCGGTTGCATCTGTAGCATTTAGTCCTGATGGACAGTACTTGGTGAGTGGTAGTGGCGATCGCACAATCCGCTTGTGGGATATTAGTAATACTATTGGACAACCATTGCGAGGTCATACAAGTAGTGTCACATCTGTAGCTCTTAGTCCTTCGGGGCGTTATATAGTTAGCGGTAGCGAGGACAAAACACTACGCTTGTGGGATATTAAAGGTAATTCCATAGGGCAACCATTTACAGGTCATACAGATAAAGTCAATTCTGTAGCTTTTAGTCCTGATGGGCGTTATATAGTTAGTGGTAGTGAGGATAAGACACTACGCTTGTGGGATATTAAAGGCAATTCCATAGGGCAACCATTTACAGGTCATACAGGTAAGGTCAATTCTGTAGCATTTAGTCGAGATGGGCGTTATATAGTTAGTGGTAGTGAGGATAAGACACTACGCTTGTGGGATATTAAAGGCAATTCCATAGGACAACCCTTTACAGGTCATGACGAGCCTATATTTTCTGTTGCCTTTAGTCCCAATAGTAAGATGATTGTTAGTGGCGGTGACGACAAAATGGTGCGCTTATGGAACCTTTCTGGTAAACTAATTGGGCAACCGTTTCAAGGTCATGACGCTTCAATTTCATCTGTCAGTTTTAGTGCAGATGGACGTTATATCGTCAGTGCCAGTCATGACAGAACAATGCGCTTGTGGGATATATCTGGTAAATTAATTAGACAACCGTTTACAGGTCATGAGTTTGCTGTCAGATCTGCTGCTATCAGTCTAGATGGACGCTACATCATCAGTGGTAGTAATGACAACACAGTGCGCTTGTGGAATTTTTCTGACAGCAATATTTGGCAAAAGTTTCAAGGTCATACAGATAAGGTAACATCTGTTGCCATCAGTCTAGATGGACGCTACATCGTTAGTGGTAGTAAAGATAAAACACTACGCTTGTGGCAAACTCGATGGGAAGATTGGTTAGAAGTTGCCTGCAATAACTTGCGAAATCATCCTGTGTTACAAAACCCCCAGACAGATGAGGCTAAGGGGGCAAAAGATACTTGTCAAAAATATGTTTGGCATGAGAAATAATATCATGTCCGTTAAAACACCGCAAACCTGGTAGAGACGTTCCTTTCGTAACGTCTCTACAAAAAATTCCTAAATTCAGCAACACCAAGTATTAGACAACCTATTTGAAAATTAATTCTGCGTTGTTTGAAACCCTTTGTAGAGACGCGATTAATCGCGTCTCTACGTCTTTTTTGGAGATGTCTATTGTTAAATCTTGCCCATATCTGCTTGATATGTGCATAACTTGATTTGGCTCACACCTAAAACAATATAGAAGGCAAGCAATACTTGCTGAACGAAAGTTCGGCAAATCAGGTATAACTTACCGCTTCATATATTAAAACTTTTGTCAACATCACTATGGCAGAGATTAAACGAAGTCTGGCAGTAGTTATCGGCATCGATCAATACAGCAATGGCATCCCAGCGCTGCAAACCCCTGTGAATGATGCTAGAGAAATCGCCGCTACTTTGGAAAGCAAATACCAATACGAAGTAGTGTTAATGTTGGATGGGGATGCTAACAGCGATAAATTCAACAGTTTATTGACGGCTTTTGAACAAGAGAAACTACTTTTAGCTGATGGCAGCCAAATCGAAATTGAAGAAACTGATAGACTATTTTTCTATTTTGCTGGACATGGTATCGCCAAAGATAACCTTGAGAACGCTGATGGTCCTGGGAGTTTTCTTATCCCCCAAGATGCGCGGATGGATAACAAAAGCACTTTTTTATCGATGAAGCGACTGCACGATGCTTTGCAAAAACTGCCATGTCGTCATTTGTTGATTATCCTAGATTGTTGCTTTGCAGGGGCATTTTATTCGGCAGGTAACAGAGAAGCCATGCGGCAAAATCAACTATATCGCGAACGCTACGATCGCTTTATCTCTAGGTGTGCCCTGCAGGTAATTACCTCTGCAAGCGATGATGAAAAAGCTGCCGATTCCCTATATCCTTTTGGACAACGCACCGAACATGATGGACATTCTCCCTTTGCAGAGTTTCTCCTCAAAGCACTTAGAGGAGAGGAAGATTTGTTTAAAGACGGTGTACTCACGGCACATGAATTATTTGGATATTTACAGAGCGAGTTATATCAGATAAACGCCAAACAAACCCCTAACTATTTTCAACTAAAAGGTCACGATCAAGGTGAGTACATCTTTCCCATTCGTAGTTTTGACCGCAAGAACTTAAGTTATGCACCTGCAATTTCCGAAAAAACTAATCCTTATCGCGGTTTAAAATCTTTTGAAGAAGAACACAGTCAGCTATTTTTCGGCAGAAATAAATTAATTTACAAGCTGGCAGAATTCATGATTGATCACCCGTTAACGGTAGTGTTGGGTGCTTCTGGTTCGGGAAAATCTAGTTTGGTAAAAGCCGGATTAATTCCATATTTGAAGCAAGGGACTAGGAAATGGGAGGAAAGTATCTCTTATTCCCATTGCCCATTGCCCATTACCAATTGCCCATTGCCCCAAAAATGGCGCATTTTGGCTCCGGTGCGTCCGGGAGAATCACCTTTCACAGCTTTGAACAAAACGCTGGAGAAGGAAAAATTGCCAATTTTTGCGGAACCAACCAAAGCTTTTGAACAAGAATTACAGAATTTATATAAGAGTGTATATGAATGGTGTCGTTTGAATCCTCAGGCAAAATTACTATTGGTAATTGACCAGTTTGAAGAATTAGTCACCATTTGCCAAGATGAAACTGAAAGTCAAAAATTCTTTGAAGGATTGGCAAGAGCAATAAAAGCTTTTCCTAAGCAGTTAAGAATTGTGGTGACATTAAGAAATGACTTTGAACCACAATTTCGCGATACTCCTTTAGAACCTTATTGGAAATCGGGACGATTTGTGATGCCAAAGATATCGCGGGAAGAATTGCGATCGTGCATTGTCGAACCAGCCGCTACTAAGGCAATGTATTTTGATCCACCAAGTTTGGTAGATGAAATAATTGATGAAGTTGCACAAATGCCAGGAGCATTACCGCTACTTTCTTTTACTTTGAGTAAACTATATCTGAACTATATTCAGAGTGTCAAAGAAGGTAAAAAAAATAATCGGGCAATTACTCAATTTGATTATGAAGAACTAGGGGGAGTGACACGCAGTCTGACTAAAGCAGCAGACTTTGAATATGATAAGTTAGTTAAACGTGAAATAGCTTATTCCCAAACTATTAAGCACGTAATGCTGCGAATGGTAGCGGTGGGTAGCAGCGATTTGACACGCAGACGTGTGCTATGTTCGGAATTGCAATATCCACCAGCCGAAAATACACGGGTAAAGTTGATGATAGAGCGCTTTGTGGCGGCGCGGTTGTTGGTGAAAGGACGCGATATAGAGAATAATGAATATGTAGAGCCGGCTCATGATGCTTTAATGCGAGAATGGCAAAAGCTAGTGAACTGGAAAAAACAAGAGTTAGGTCCTCTAGTATTGCAAACAGAGTTAGGACCGATTGCAAATAAATGGGCAACCCAAAAACACGATAAAAAGGCTGTTGGTCTTTTGTGGGATGACGATCCTCGCTTGCCGTTAGTACAGCAATTACTTAAATCTGATGTTAACTGGTTGAATTTAACAGAGTTGGAGTTTGTTAAGCGTAGCATCCAAAAAAGACGCAACAAGCAATTAAATGCGATCGCTATGATTGGTGTAGTGATGATATTGCTGTCACAACTTACCGCTTTTGGGTTTATTCAACTTCGTTTTTCCCTTGTCAATAACAGTGTAGAGGAAATTAGGCGATCGCCCGAAGTTAGCGATCGGCAATCTTCTTTGCAGTCTGCTTGTCCTCAATTACACGACTACACTATGCAAATACCGCAGACTAAAGAGGCAAATATAGCTGAAAATAGGTGATTTCCATATTTGCGATGCTCGCAATAAAGAGCCGTTTAGACACAAAAATTTATAATACTGAATCAAAAATCTGTTGCGCGGTTAAGTTTAACCGTGGGAATGTTGGGGACACAATCAAATCGTTATCTCTAAACAGGGTCATCTGATATTCCCCGTCAATTAACTCGCACACTAAAATAGTAGGTTGTTTGGGATTGCCGATAAATTTACGCCCACCCAGTGCTGCATAATCTACAATCCAATATTCTGGGATACCCATAGCTTCGTAGTCTCTAATTTTGTCGTAATAATCGTCTTGCCAGTTGGTGCTGACAATTTCAATTACCAGCGGTATAGATTCGGGGTAAATTAAAGTCGATTGTTTTTTCCACAACGGTTCGTTTTTGAGGTTGTCGTGGTTTATTACCAACATATCGGGTAAATAAGCTGAGTCCGCATTGGGTATTTTTACAAAGGCTGATGCTGAAATTCGATAGGGCACTTCGCGTTGCTTAACAGCCGTTAGTATTACCTCAATTAAAAAGCTGATAATATCCGTATGGTCACCTGTTGGTGGGGACATCTCTACAATTGTTCCTTTGTGTAGCTCGTATCGCTGTGTTGAATTTTCTGGATACCATTCGATGAATTCATCGAAGGTGTATAGTTTAGACTCGGTTTGTGCTTGGGTTTGGGTCATAAGTTAAGACCTCCATATATATCAATACGCTTGGTGTTAAGGTTCAAAAGAAGCCTTTTCCCCGTCTATGAAACGACGGGGATTGTTGTTTTTATTTCACCTAGCAAATTATCGCCGATCGCTACATCACCATTACTAATAACTTTTGCTAAAACTCCTGTTTGGGTGTGGTGAAACTGTTTTTGTAGTAAAGTCAGCAGTCCAATATCTCGTTCTCCGGTTTCTGGATGCACGTCTATATTTAAACAGCGATTAATTCTGGCTGTAATCTCAATTCTCGCACTACCAAGTTGCATTTGTTGACCTACCCAGTCAAATTCTCCCCATGCGGGTACACCTTCTACAACTATATTCGGACGAAAACGCCGGACATCGATTTCTTGTCCGGCTAATTGACTTAAATTATCTATAGTTGCTTGACTAACTAAAGAAATATGCACTGCTTCTCTGTCCGGATAGCGAGTTTCACCAAATATCCCTACAAATTGTAAAGGTGCGCTGTTGCGGTTTCTAGCTGCGAGACTGGGATAAATTCCTGCTAAATAGCCAGTAAAAAATGTCGAAATGCGATCGCGTCCGATTTCTGTTTTCGTATCGCCAATCAATAATTCTACACCTTCACGCTTCACCCTGAGAATACCACTCCCTTCTTCATACTCGCAATCTAAAGCCGCTAAGGAATGCCACTCATTTTGCATGATGAAGTTCTGCTTCTTCATCCACGGCACTATAGTTGAGTCAACGTCTATCTCATCTTGCTTGTACATTAAAGCAAAAGAGCGATCGCCTGGTATCCCATATCCAACTTTTAAGGTTACAGATTTCTGTGCCTTAGGTGTTAAACCCTTCACCGGATGGATAAATAACTGCTTAACTCGCTCTTCTTGTTTCATCAGATTTACCAGATTCTAATCATTATTTTAATCAGAAGTGGAACTCATAGATTTTTGTTTACCGGGCTGATTTTTCGCGTTATTACCACCCCCAATACTACGCAAATATGTGCTGCCAAGAGTCAATAAAAATACTACATAAGCGACTGCTTGCACGAGATAAAGATGATCTCTGTAGCCAAATAATGATTTGAGAATAATGCCTGGGAATTGTTCATCAGGTAAGATTTTCGAGGTATTTGCAACCATCGGACCCAAAATGCAAGAATGGACTTTGGTAAACCGTTCGTAATAAAAACAAATACTTTCCGAAGCGCGATCGCTTAATGCCAAAGCAGCAGCAGCTTCATCAAAGCGTTGCAGTGCCGTCACTACCAACCCGGCAACAATAAATACCAAAAAAATGCCCATTACCTGGAAAAATTGCCGGATGTTAATTTTGACACCCCATTTAAACATCAATACACCAACAGTAGCTGCCGCAACTAAACCGCTAACAGCACCGAAAGCTGGTATAAATCCTTGTTGAAAATTGGCAGCGACAAAGAAAACTGTTTCAAAACCTTCGCGAAGAACGGCAATCAAAATTAACCAAAAAACGCCCCAGCCGGCATTATAATCTGCTTTCAGGGCGCTTGTGACTGCTCCTTCAACTTGAGCTTTCATAAATCTGGCTTGTTTGGTCATCCAGATAAGCATCCAACTGAGCATAGCGATCGCTAATACGCAGAAAAATCCCTCTAGCAAAACCTCTGTCACAGATGCGTATTGCGGATTAGCAGCACTTAGCGCGATCGTTACCCAACTCAACAACACACCTACCAGCGCACTCACGGCAATACCAACGCCCACACCAGCATACACCCAAGAGTTAAGCTGAGATTGTTTGGCTTTTTTCAACAAGGCAAGCACAATGCCCACAACAAGGGCAGCTTCTACTCCTTCTCGGAGTGTAATCACAAAAGTCGGTAAGGCAGTACTAAAATCCATTGTCTGTTAGTAGTTAGTAGTTAGTAGTTGTAGAGACGTTCCGGACCGAACGTCTGTACTAGTTTTCGAGACGTTCCGGAACGTCTGTACTAGTTTTCGAGACGTTCCGGAACGTCTGTACTAAAGTTAGGAGTTAGGAGTTAGTAGTTTTAATTAATTCTTAACTCCTCACTCCTCACTTTTCACTTTTCTCAACTGAAATCGCGTAACATTTTTTTCAGTTCGAGATTATGCATCTCTTCCTGTCCTATCATATTACGGGCGAATTCTTCTAAGTAAATGCTGGCATTAGTTACGGTCTCTAGCAGACTTTTATACAAATCCAGAGCCTTTTTTTCGTGAGATAAGCTTTCTGTCAAGATATCCTTAACTGAATGCTTGTAAGTTTCTTCCATCGGGGCAATTTTTAGGCTGGGGTGTCCATCTAAACCTGTGAGTATTTCTCCCACTTGTTCAGCATGTAGTAGAGACTCGCTAGCTTGCGCTTTGAAAAAACCCACAATAGGAATGCGGTTGGGACCTGTAACCATCAGAGAATAATGAGTGTAGCGGACTACTCCGGCTAGTTCAAATTCCATGATTGCGTTGAGTAAGTCGATGGTCTTTTTCTGGTCAAGCTCTTGCATTTTGCGTTAGTTGAAGTTACGTGTGGAGAATAATCAGTTAATAGACGTTCCACCGGAACGTCTCTACTGTACAGACGTTTTGCCAAAAGGTCTGTACCTATCTCACTTATTAAGCTAATTTTAAACTACCCAATTTTGCTATTAAGAATTAAATAAAACTGCTATCGCTGCGCTTGGGTGCTTGATTTATCAATTACGATTTGAGAGTTTTGCTCAATAGCTTTTATCAGTTTGGTAACATCGTCGGGAGTTTTCACCGGTGTAGCTGGAGGAATAGCGGAGGGCCAAACTTTTACTAGTTCAGCCATACTTGTTTCAATGGATTTATGTGCTTCTGGAAAGTCTTTCGCCATTTGGCTAGTAATGCCTTTGTATAATTGATTGGCGTAGATGACAAAACCACGAGAGTCTTGATATTCTATTGCCGCAGATATTTTGCCGTTAGCGATCGCAGCACCATATTCTGAGTTTGCTGAATCTAATAGCTCATTAATCGTCTGTAGTACAAATCCTGTTTTTGAGCGTTGCGCTTCTGGTAAAGCTGCGATCGCACCATCTATTGCTTGCATTGAAGAGGCAAAATCAGTTTTTAGTTTAGCAGCTTTGGGATTCGATTTTACTAAATCTTGCAAACTCACTAAAGTTGTTTTAAATTCTTTAACTTTACGTTCGTTTAATTGCTCTTCAACATCAACATAAATCTCCTCAACTGGATGTCCTATATGAGGTTCTGCTTGTTTGGGCTGATTTTGCTCTAGCAGTTCTTTTGCTACTAAAAGATGTCCTTTCATCAAGCCCAATTTTGTCATATAGTCAACATCTTTTGCTTCACCTGTCAGTGCTATCTCTTGAACAGTAACGATATCTTTAATTTGGTCAAACTGCTCTTGAGTTATCACCTTTTTAGAAATTAATTCGGATGGTGAAGCATAAGGACGATTAGCTTGAATTTTGTTTGATAATGCTGGTATTGCTAGCTTTGCCTCAAACTTATCCAACTCGGACAATATCGCAGTGTTGATATTTATTTGAGCTTTGCTGCCATGACCGCTGTGACTATTATTACTTACAGCTTCGGTTGCCTGGGGGCTATTGGCAACAGAGGCAGGTGAATTATCTGCGGTTGGTGTGCTTGCATTGCAGGAACTCAGCGAAACTATGGCACAAGCAGCAACAGCCAAAAAAATGTAACGAACCTTGATCATTTTTGCTCCAAAAAACGTTTGAAAGGTATTAATTAAAACTTTATCTGCTAGCAACAGCACGTTAGTTTGACATTTAGTCGTAGAATTTACTTTGGCATATAATGATATTTTTTATCAACTAGTTAAAAAATTTTAACTGTAATTTTAAGAAGTTTTTTCAACTAAAAATGAATAGGCAGTATAAACATACACTTATATTTAGGAATTTTTCGGAGTTGAAAGTGCGTTTTTACTGTCTGTGACTACTTCAAAATTACCCATGCAGCCGTTTTCGGCGATCGCATCCTGATGAGGATGAAACATATACTTACCTGGATAGCGAAAGCTGAATTCTAAAATATGTCGTTCCGCTATACCCATCGTAATTACATCTGCTTTGTGGGTGGGAGTGAGAGTCATTCCCGTGGGATAAACATCAAAAAAGTTAGCGTGGAGGTGAAAGGTAACTGCTGGATCGAATTCAATAATGTTGAGCACGTACAACCGAATCAACTGATTTTGATAAATCTTAATCGGATTATCCATGTAATAATGCGGCAAACCGTTGAAAGCGTAATACTCATTACGGTTATCATCATTGATGTCATACCCAGCCATAATTAAAACTATTTCATCCGCCGGCGGACGCGGTTTGGGTGGGTCAATGATAAACATTCCGTATAAGCCTTTAGCAATATGACGGGTTACTGGTTCAATATGGCAATGGTACAAATGAACCCCATAAGGTTCCGCGTCAAATTCATAAATTGTGGCACTACCGTTGCTAACTGGACGAATACCATCCATTTCTGCCGGGTGGACACCGTGAAAATGTAAAGAGTGCGAATGTCCGGCTTGATTGTGGAATAATACCCGTATGCGATCGCCTTGTTTTGCTCTCAGTGTGGGTCCTGGAATCCGACCATTTAAATCCCAGATGTTGTAAGATACAGCACTATTAAGTTGAATAATAGAAGTCCCCGCAGTTAAACGAAATTCGCGGATAGTGCGTCCATTTTCTCGCTTGACTGTGCCATAATCAAAATTCCGTAGCACCTGCATTGGGTTGGCAGCAGTAGTTTCGGCGTAGACGCCCTGCGTCTTGTCGCCAGACATCGCCTCCATAGGCGGTATTTTGACAATTGACTTACTTTGTGCATTCAACGTGTGCCAAAGCGCCGCCGCCCCTGTCACACCCGCGCCAGCTAATCCCAGTTTCAGCAGTTGACGGCGGCTCCAAAGGTTTTCTTTCCCCAGAGCAAAGTTGTTAGGCATGGAATTTACAATAAGCGCCCAAATAAATAACGAGTGCAAATTATTTGCAATTGACCTATGTATCTTATCGAAATCAAGAATTTTTGTCAATTATTATTTAATCTGCTATTTGAGGCAATAAGTGTAAAAAACGCCGGAAAAATTTGATTTTGTCTTTCTGTAATTTAAGTATTTTTTGACTATTTTAGTCAAATATATGACTTTTTGTCCGGTCTTTACTCAGATCCCCGACTTCTTTAAGAAGTCACGGATCTAACAGAAAGGAACTTTGCGCTGTCAAGATGCGTCTTTTTTATCTTGATAAAAAATTGCCACGCATTGTTGATTTTTAATTTAGAAGAGTGCGATCGCCCGGTTATTTGATTTAAACTGACTGATTGACATACATCTAAAGGTACAAATGTCGAGAATTATTCTCAAATCAAAACGCACAACACTAATTATCATCGGGGTTCTCAGCTTCTACTTCATAGTCAGCGCATCCGCACCAGCTTATGCGATGCACATTATGGAAGGCTTTTTACCACCGAAATGGGCGATTTTTTGGTGGGTAGTAGCGTTACCATTTTTTGTGTTGGGATTGCGATCGCTCACGAACATCACCAAGAGCAACCCAGAACTAAAATTACTTTTGGCACTGTCAGGTGCTTTTACTTTTGTACTGTCAGCCTTAAAAATGCCTTCAGTCACAGGTAGTTGCGCTCATCCTACGGGAACAGGATTAGGTGCGGTGCTGTTTGGACCTTTAGCGATGTCGGTGCTGGGTAGTTTAGTGTTGTTATTTCAAGCCTTACTGTTAGCACACGGTGGTTTGACAACATTGGGAGCAAATGCTTTTTCGATGGCGATCTCTGGACCATTTGCCGCTTACTGGATATATAATCTGACCATGCGGCTGGGTGGTAAGCAAAGAATCGCCATCTTTTTAGCAGCAGCTTTAGGAGATTTACTTACATACGTTATTACATCCATCCAACTCGCTTTAGCTTTTCCCGCACCAATTGGGGGATTTATCGCTTCATTTATCAAGTTTGGCGGAATTTTTGCGCTTACTCAAATTCCTTTAGCAATTAGTGAAGGATTGCTAACTGTGCTGGTGTGGAACTGGTTACAATCTTACACCCCACAAGAACTGGAACTGTTGAAATTAATCAAACAGGAACCTCAAAGCAATGAACCAGTCTAAAAAAAAATTGGGTAACTGGCTGTTATTGGCAGGAGTAGTAATTTTAGCAGGCGCTCCATTCATTTTTGCACGTAATGCAGAATTTGCCGGTGCAGATGACAGAGCTGCCAAAGCCGTTACTGAAGTGCAACCTGGATATCAACCTTGGTTTAAACCACTAATGAATGTAGCCAGTTGCGAAGTGCAGACCTTTTTATTTGCAACTCAGGCTGCTATAGGTGCAGGGACACTTGGCTTTTTAATTGGTTTGTACAAAGGGCGATCCGAGCAACAAAAGAGTAATAATGAACATTCAGATTGACACGCTTGCTTATACTAATAAGTTGCGGTGGTTAGCCCCAGAGCAGAAATTGTTGTTAGCGATCGCTCTATTAATCATCATTGCCTTTGCTCATCCACAAATACAAATTTTGATTGCTATTTGGATGAGCATTTGGACTGTTGTTTATGCTGGCATTTCTGCCAAAATCTATCTGAAATTACTTTATGTTGCTACTTTCTTCTGGTTAACCAGTTTACCAGCTTTAGCCATCAACGCCATCAATATATCTCATCTAGATTTAGTGCTAAATGACTCAATAAAAGGCTTGACTATTAGCGATTATTATGTATATTTAAGCAGAAGTGGAATAGAGCAGGGATTGACAATTTTAACGAGAGCGATCGCATCTCTTTCCTGCTTATATTTTGTCATGTTAACCATCCCTTTTACTGAACTTTTGCAAACTTTCCGGCAGGTTGGTTTTCCCGTGCTTTTAACAGACCTTTTATTACTAATGTATCGCTTTATTTTCGTTCTGTTAAATGCCGCTGCTGAGTTATGGATTGCTCAACAAGCTCGTGGAGGTTATCGCACGTTTTCTACTAGCATGAAAAGTTTAGCTTTATTAATTGGACAATTACTCAAGCGTACCATAGAAAACTATCGTCAAGTCTCCTTAAGTTTAGAATCACGCGGATTTAATGGAGAATTTAGAGTTTGGCATCCCCAGCGATATCATCACTCAAAGCGGTATGCGATCGAAGCAATTTTTGGTTGTACGTTATTAATAATAATAGAATGCAGTGTATCTGTTTTCTGACCAGAGCATCCCAATTTTGTCGCCGACACCAAGCGAAGGGTGTGCAGATAGCGCCTGCGGGCATCTGCGTGCCTTTATTTTAATATCATATTATGCAGCAATATTTACTTGAATTTGAACAAATACATTACACCTATCCGAGCGCACAACAATCCGCACTTAATAATTTAACACTACAAATACCCGCGAATAAAAGATGTGCTTTAATTGGTCAAAATGGCTGCGGAAAAACTACATTATTCTTGTTAGCTAACGGGCTATACAAACCCAATAAGGGTAGTGTTAAATGGCAAGGAGAGGCACTAAAATATGACCGTAAATATTTACTGCAATTACGCCAAAAAGTCGGACTTATATTTCAAGATCCAGAGCAACAACTTGTAGCTTCCACCGTTGAGGAAGATATATCTTACGGGTTGTGTAACTTAGGATTACCAGACACAGAAATTAAACAACGAGTAGAACAAGCATTAGAAGAATTTGGATTAACTACTTTAGCAGAAAGACCAGTACATCATCTGAGTTTAGGGCAAAAAAAGCGAGTTTCCATTGCAGATGTAATGGTGCTACGACCTGAACTGTTGTTATTAGATGAACCTACAGCATATTTAGACCGATTGCATACTCGTAACCTGATGGCAACTCTGAAAAGAATTCATGCATCTGGGACAACAATACTGATGGCAACTCATGACCTAGATTTAGTTTATCGTTGGGCAGACTGGATTTTTGTCATGGATAAAGGGCAACTCGTATTGCAAGGTAAACCAGAAGATGTGTTTAAACAACGTCAAATTATGGAAGATTTGCAGTTAGGAGTGCCGCTGATATATGAGATATTATTTTCTGAGGAAACGGCTGAAGAAAGACCAGTTTTAGAACGGATACGGCAACGGATATTGAATTTATTTCGGGAATTTTAATGTTAGTCGTAGAGACGTTCGGTCCGGAACGTCTCTACAATATGTGTGCTAACATCCAACTCTGATGGGTGCATCTTTAATTAAACAATAAGGACGACTGTAGCTGAGTGGAGGTTCTAAAGCGTGAGCGTGCAAAAATTCTGAATCATTCATTACCTGCTCAGTATTACCATCGAAAACAATTTGTCCTTCACTCAATACAACAGTGCGGGAACAAAGTTCCAAAGCCAAATCTAAATCGTGGGTAGCAATTAGTTGAGTAAAAGGCAAAGTTTGTAACAAATCAATTAACTGACGACGCGATCGCGGATCTAATTGAGCAGAAGGTTCATCCAATACCAAAACCTGCGGATTCATCGCTAAAACCCCCGCGATCGCAATCCGTTTTTTTTCCCCTCCAGACAAATTATCAGTATTCCGCTCCCCAAACCATTCTGGATCGATATCAACCGCAGTCATAGCTTGAATAACCCGCTTTTTAAGTTCTTCGTCTCGCAAACCCAAATTCATCGGACCAAATGCAACATCTTCCCATACTGTGGGCATAAATAGCTGATTATCTGGATTTTGAAAAACTAATCCCACAAAATTGCGAATTTCTCGCAAATTCTCAGGAGCTACTAACCATTCACCAATAATTACCTCTCCTTCTTGAGGTAAAGTAATTCCATTTAAGTGAAACTGCAATGTAGATTTTCCTGAACCATTTTCCCCAATTAATGCTACCTTTTCTCCAGCTTCGATAGATAGATTAATTTTTTTTAAAGCCTGAGTTCCATCTGGGTAAGTATAGCTAAGATTTTTGATTTTTATCGGATTATGATGCATTAATCTGATATTAGTTAGTGGTTAATTGATAGTAGATAGTGGATAGTGGTTAGTTGATAGTAGTTAGTTGACTATTGACTATTGACTATTGACTATTGACTATTGACTGTTGACTGTTGACTATTGACTAACAACTATCCATGAAAAAATTACAAAATCAAATAAACGGCTTGTCCAAGTAATGCTAAAATCACCGTCAAAGTTAAAGCGATCGCATCATTTTTTCCTGGCTGTGGTAATTTTTCTATCGGCATTACTCCTTGATAACCCCGCGACAGCATCGCTTGATGAACGCGGTTTCCTCGATCATAAGTGCGGATAAACAGCGCTCCGATCATATTACCAAGTACTAAACGAATAGTTTGATTACCGTTCATCAAATTGCGCGATGCTGCTGCCCGTCGCATGATGTTAAACTCACCAATCAATACACCAATATAGCGATACATTGAAGCCAAAATTGCCACTAATAAAGGTGGGGTTCGCAGTTCGATTAAAGCATTAAGCAACGCTGATACCGAAGTTGTTAAAGTTAACAAATTCAACATTAGTAAAGATAGCAAAGCCTTAGTAGTGACACTACCTAAGATAGTTAACCCAACTGTAGTAATTTGCAACGGACCCCAAGCCCAAAGCACTGTACCACCACCTCGAAACAAAGTACCCAAAAGCACAACACCCACAAAACCCAACTCAACCGCTAAACGTTTTAGTAACACGCTGAAGGTGATTTTACTGATTAATAAAATGCTTGCCACAGCCAAGCCATAAATTGCCCAAGTCCACCAATGTCCATTTGGTGTGAGGGCAATTGCAAACACAAGCAGCAATGTACATAGTATCCGGGTGCGGGGAGCGAGTTTGTGCCAGGGAGTAATCTGTTGACTATTAACATCAAGAGCGATCGCACCAATATGCAGCAGCATCTAGTTTAATTTTGATTTAATTATTCTGAATCATCCGTATACCGAGATTCATCATACTCACGGTTAGATGAACTTGAACCACGCACAACTAGTTTGCCAATTCCCCAAGCCAAGCCAAAAACGGCTAAAGTTCCGACTAAGCCAGCGATGGGAGTAGCTACAGCTTCGGGTACACCTCTAAGGGCATATTCATTAAACACAGCGTAGAAGGGTAGCTTTTTAGCTGGTGCATCTTCATGGGCTTTATTGTCAAATTTGAGATCCTGGGAGACTCGATCCAAGCCATCAGGGTTTTTGCTGGCAAAGGGAGAAATAAAAATTGCAATTAGCAAAGCAAGACCCAAGCCAGTTATTACAAAAGCACGATTGCGCGGCATATTATTACTCATACTTGAATCCCTATTAATAACGCGACAGAGGACGAGAAACAACAGCCTTGCGTGGCGGATCGTAAAATAAATCCGGTCGAGTCCGCCAAATAAACGAAAGAGCTACTACGGTAATTGCAGCTTCACCAATACCAATTAGTACGTGCCATGATGCCATCGCAGCCAAACCCACAGTTAACGGAACTGTTCGAGATATAGCAAGTTCTAGGGCACACACAACAGAGGCAACCACTACACTTGTCCAAGCTGCAACAGAGGAAGCAATTACCATTCCTGACAATTTATTACGACCTATGGCAAAGCGAATTGCTTTGTATAAGTAATAACCACCAAATGTGCCAATCAACCCCATATTAAAAATGTTTGCGCCCAGCACTGTCAAGCCCCCATCTTGGAATATTATGGCTTGGACGATAAACACTGACACCATCACCAAAGAGCCAGCCCAGGGACCCAATAAAGCACCTGCCAGGGTTCCCCCCAAAAGGTGTCCGGAAGTGCCTCCAGGAATAGGGAAATTTATCATTTGAGCCGCAAAGATAAAAGCAGCACATACACCCATTAAAGGTACGGCTTTTTCTTGGTATTCTGTCTGCGCTTTCTTCAGCGCAAGTGCGATTAAAGCGATCGCAATTACCCATGTCACAGCGATAACAGGTAAATTCAGAAAGCCATCGGGGATGTGCATGGCTAACTGCGGCTGAGTTATCCAGTACAACCAGCTTGAATATGTAATAAAAGCAAACACAATTATTCCTGTAATCTAAAGACTTTTTTTGGTCAGGTTAGGGAATATACGCAACATTCGACATTAACTGAGAATTTCCCCATAATTCAATGCTCTGGGGGGGCATTTTTACTTAAATTACACATTATGGGGAGATAGAAAGACAAACTCCCCCAAGTCGTCCCCCTCTCACACATAAATTCACTAGAAAACTGATAAAAGTTACAGAATCATTGGGTATCATTATTTGGGTTTAATAAGTGGTGGGGTATTAATGTTGGTTTGGCGTAAAAATATCGTTATTATTCCTGTTGGTCTGAGCATCGCTTTGTTACTCAGTGGTTGCAATAATAGTAAAGTTGCTCAGTGCGATCGCCTGATGAAGGCTGTTAGTCAAGGAAATGCTCTGATTGACAAAAATAAAGGTCAGCAGGTGACAACCAGTTTGAAACTAGCAACTGACCTCGAAGCTGTCACCAAATCGCTCAAGGAAATGAATCTACCAGACCCCAAACTGAAAAAATATCAAGACGAATTTGTGAAAGTGTTTGACACTCTCGGCAAACAGATAGCTAAAGCAGGTAAGGCTCTTGGTTCAGCTAAGATAGCACAAGCCTCAGAATCTGGTAGAGAAAAAATACAAAAAGCCAGAACAGATATCGATACCGCATTGACATCCGCCGAAACTACGGCTAAAGAGTCTGATGCTTTAGAAACTGAGGTGAAAAAGTACTGTAGCCAACCGGAGTAATTAATCTAAGTAATCGGTCATTGGTAATGGCTAATAGCAGTTAGCATATTCACTTACTAGTCGTTTTTCTTACGTCTAAGTACGAAAAATTCCTGAAGGAGATCAATTTTATCTGTCAAGAGAAATATTGGTGTTAGTAAGGTGAAATACAATGATCGATATCGGTCTGCTGATGGCGGGTGCGTTAATTACTGGGCAAGTATCTCCGCCCAAATTACCTGAACAGCTATTAGTTGAGTCAGATAATGTGGTGCAGCAGTCAAAACAGAGTGAGGCAAAGAAAATTGTCCCACCGACCCAAATCACACCACCTGAATTGATACAACCGGATGCAAGTCCCAAAAACGTCCAGTCAGCGCTCAAACCAGAGCATCAAAATATACTTAATAAAAATAGAGAAAAAATTCCCTCTCAAAGCTCCTTTGCTCAAGTAGGAGACTCCTTGGAGACAAGGGGACTCCTTGGGG